>JAEVYR010000235.1 GCA_023392645.1 Chloroflexota bacterium
AAGCAGGCCGGGGAGTGATTCCCCGGCCTGCTTGCGTCCTTCGAATCGAGCGGTGCGCTACGCCGCCGATCCTTGCCGTTCGTGGAAATCGGTGTAGTCGATCGCCGGGAACGGGTTGTCCTGTGCCTCCAGCTCGGAGAGGCGCTTCGCCTGATCTGGCGTCACCTCGTCCGACTCCGCGATATCGGCCATCTCCTCGAACCGGGCGACGTGCTCGCGGAAGCGCTTCGTGGCGTATTCCTTCGCCTGTCCTGTGGTCACGAGGAACGGCCAGTCGCTGCTCTGAAGCAATAGCAGCTCCCGCGCGGCCTGGTCGAGCGCCTGCTTCCGATCGCCGTCGGCCTCCGGGTAGGCGGCGGCGAGCGCCTCCATCCGCATCTCGGCATCGTGGATGATCGGCCACATCCACTCGGTTTCGGGGTTCATCCAGGTGAAATCGTTGCCGCCCGCGCCCCAGCTCGACTCCGGCAACTCGGCCACAAGATCCGGCTCGTACTTCTCCACAATCTCGGTCGCCGAGAGCAGCTCGACGCTGTCGCTCTGCGCCAGCCGCCGCAGCACGCCCTTCAGCCAGTCGACCCCCTCGAACCACCAGTGGCCGAGCAGCTCGGTGTCGTAGTTCGACGCGATCACGCCCGGCTGACCGGTCTCGTCTCGGTACTCCCGCAACTGCTCTTCCACGAGGTGAGCGAAATGATCGGCGTGAGACTGGACTCGATCCTGAGCCAGCGCCGGGTCGTAGAGGGGCTTGTCGCCGAGGTCGGTGCCGGGACCACCGATCGCCCAATACTGCATCCCCGACACGCCATCCTTGCGGTGGAACTCGCGGTAGGCGGCGTCGCCGGGGTAGCCGAACTGGCCCGACCAGACCTGCTGGCCCGTGCGATTGTTTCGCGCCAGCACGGCCACCTTGCCGGCGGCGTTGCCGACCCAATACGGCTTGAAGGTCGTTCCCGGGGTCTCCTGCAACTCGCCGGTGCCGATCTCCTTGAAGCGCCGGTGCACCTCGCCGTACGGTCCGATCGCCTCGCCGGCGGCCTTGCCCACCGGCTTTCCACCCTCGACGGTGTGCGTCTCGCTGAAGAAGACCTCGATGCCCTGGTTCGCGAGGTACTCCTCGATCGCCGGCCGCGCGATCCCCTCCGGCGTCGCATCCGCGGGACGACCCGGCCGGTAGGCGCACTCCGGCAGCCAGATCGCGGTCGGCTGGCGGCCGAACATGCGCTCGTAGGAGTGAATGCCGGTTCGGAGCTGCCCGACGATCGACGAGTCGCGGCTCAGCAGCGGCAGGTAGCCGTGCGTGGCGGCGCTGGTCGAAATTTCGATGTAGCCGTCATCCTGGAGTTGCCTGAACGCACCGATGATATCGCGCCCATACCGATCGCGAAACGCGCTCAGCGTGGCCTCATACCAGTCGCGATAAAACGCCGCCAGCGCCTTCAGCTTCTCGTCGCCGCTCGCGGCGAACCGATCGATGTCGGCCTCGGCCCACACGGCACGCTCGTGCGCGTAGGTCTCGAAATGATCCTTGATCAGCGCATCGTCGAGCTGCTCGGCGAGGATCGGCGTGAGGCTGACGGTGAGGCGAAACGCAAGACCCTCATCCTTTAGGTCGTAAAGGGCGTTCAGCAACGGCAGGTAGGTTTCCGAGATGGCCTCGTGCACCCACTCCTCGCCGTGCGGCCACATGCCCGCCTGGCGAGCGTATGGGAGGTGGCTGTGGAGGACGAACGTGAAAGCTCCGTTTGTCAACGCGGGGCTCCTTTCTGGCCACGCCCCGTGAAGCCGGGCCGCGGCAATCAGGCGAAGGGATCGGTTGCGGGGTGCTGGGTGCCCGGCAGCGTGTAGTCCCACGGATTGGGCGCCTGCCGTGGCATCGTCTCTCCCCGCCCGTACATTTCGGTCATGTGGCGCAGGCCGTCGGCGAGCCCACCGTCCATCTGGTCCTGGCGCATGCGCCATGACCAGTTGCCCTGCGGTTGTCCGGGCACGTTCATCCGAGCCTCGTCACCGAGCCGCAGGACATCCTGCATCGGGACGATGGCGGTATTGGCGACCGACTCCAGCGCCAGCCTGATGAGATCCCACGCAATATCCGCGCCGCTCCGGCCGAGGTAGGACTGAATCGCCTGGCGCTCATGCTCGCCGCGCGATGCGAACCAGCCCACGGTGGTCTGGTTGTCGTGGGTCGCGCTGTACACGACCGCGTGCGGATCGTAGTTGTGCGGCAGGTACACGTTGGCCGGGTCGTTCTCGAACGCGAATTGCAGCACCTTCATGCCGGGAAAACCGAGCGTCTCTCGCAGCGACACGACGTCGGGCGTGATGACGCCGAGATCCTCGACGATCACCGGCACATCGCCCAGCTCCCGCTGGATCGCCGCGAAAATCTCCGAGCCGGGCGAGCGGAGCCAGTGGCCCGTCTCGGCGGTTTCGGCGTCGGCGGGGACGACCCAGGCGGCGGCAAAGCCGCGAAAGTGATCGATCCGGACGATATCGACGGTATCGAGCATCACGCGAATGCGATCGACCCACCAGCGATACCCGTTCTCCCGCATCGCCCTCCAGTCGTAGATCGGGTTCCCCCAGATCTGGCCGGTGGCCGAGAAGGGGTCGGGCGGCACGCCAGCCACCTCGATCACGCGTCCCTGGTCGTCGAGCGCGAACTCACCCTGGTTCGTCCACACATCCGCGCTGTCACCGGCCACGAAGATGGGAATGTCGCCGATGATGCGGATGCCCCGCGCGTTCGCATACTGTTTCAGTTCGCCCCACTGCCGCCGAAACTGGAACTGCACGAACTGGTGGAAGCGAATCTCGGCGGACAGCTCCTGACGGGCGCGTTCGAGCGCATCCAGTTGGCGCAACCGGACGTCCTGCGGCCAATCGGTCCACGCTTTGCCGTCATTCCTGTGCTTCAGTGCCATGAACAGCGCGTAGTCGTCCAGCCAGCGCTTCTCGCGCTCGCAAAAGGCCGCGAACGGCTGGCGGAACTGCGTGCCGGCTCCGCGGCGAAAACGGTCGTATGCGCGCTGGAGCATCCGCCACCGCCACGGAGCGACGCGCTGGAAGTCGACGCGATCGTCGGGGAATCCTGGCGTATCCTCCCAATCCTGTGGATCGAGCAGGCCGTCACCGCCGAGCCACGCCAGCGAAACCAGGAGCGGGTTGCCGGCGAAGGCCGAGGGGGACGCGTACGGTGAATCCCCGAAACCCGTCGGACCGAGCGGCATCACCTGCCACAGCCGCTGCCCGGCACGATCGAGCCAGTCGACAAAGCGAAACGCCGCGTCACCGAGGTCACCAATGCCGTGTGGGCCCGGCAGGGAGGTCGGATGCAGCAGGATGCCGCTCTCGCGAGGAAACTGGTCGGACATGAGCGAGGCCTCCAAAATGGACGAAATGGGCGCGATGATCTAGCTGGCCGGCTCAAGGAAATCGATCGCCAGCCACCCCTCTTCGCCATCCACGCTGACCGCGACCCAGACGATGTCCTCGCCCGCCTGCTCGACCGGATTGCTCAGCACCTCAACGGGTACCCCGGCATCCAGCTCGCTGATGACGGGGCACTCCGTACCGGGTCCCGAACGGAAGTTGACAACGCCGGTTGTCACCTGCTCCGCATTCGAGCCCGTGTACTCGGGGAGCTCGGCCACATCGCAGCTATCGACGGTCACGCTGCCCGCGACCGGAGTGCCGCCGGCGGCGGGCGTGCCCACCGGGACACCGGTATCGGCCATGGGGCCGCCCGTACCGTCTCCCGTGAGGATGCTGGCGGTCGCGACGACCGGCGTGGCCGGGACGTTCGCGGCCACGGGTGACGCCTCGGATGGGCGCGGTGTCGGTATCGTGACCGGCGGCGCGGACACCACGATCGCCGGCGTTGGGGTCGCGGCGCCCGGCGACGCGGCCACCGCGGTCCCCTGGGT
>JAEVYR010000299.1 GCA_023392645.1 Chloroflexota bacterium
CCGGCCCGCGCCCCCTGCCGCGGCCGGACCGGTGGTCATGGACCCCGAGGCCCAGATTGCGCTGCATGCAGACCTGGTGGCCGAGATCCGCGCCGTGAGCGAGCCGGCTTTGGCTGCCATTGTGGAGGGCGACCACGAAGCGCTCCTCGAGCTCGTGTCATCCGAGGTCGCATCGAGGTTCCAGAACCTGACGATCGCGGACATCACGGACGGGTACACCATCAGGCAGCTCCAGATGGCCTACCCCCCGGAGCAGGCGCATTTCTTCGGCCGCTGGGACGACACCACGGTCCAGGGGTTCGTCATCTTCGGCGAAGGTGACAGCGCCGTACCGTTCCAGATGCAGGCGGATGCGCCGCAGACCGGCGACCTGCCGTCGGGGCGGTTCAGCGGCACGGTCCAACCCTCGAACACCGAGTTCAGCGTCGTGTTCGACGCGGATGCCGGAGGGAACCTCACCGCGACGCTCGACTTCCCCGCGCTCGACGTCGAGGGTCAGGCGCTCAGCGATGTGCAATACCTGCCCGAGCGTCCCATCGGCGAGATGACCGACGACAGCGTGCTGGCGCACGGCGGCGTCAACAATTCGCACCGCGCGGACTACGCCTGGGGCGACCACCTGCTTCGCGTCTCGGTGGGGGTCGACGTCGAGGCGCAGGAGGCCGTTGCCGTGCAGGTGATACCGGCAGTGCCCACATCGCCCGACGCGCCAGAGGTGCCCGAGGCACAGGCGACGTACCAGCTTCCCTTCGAGGGGCTGTGGTGGGTCTTCTGGGGCGGCGACACCCAGCTTCGCAACTACCATGCGGAGATCTCGGCACAACGCCACGCCTACGATGTCGTCATCTGGAACGACGGCGCGACGTTCCGTGGCGGTGGCGCCAGGAACGAGGACTACTGGGCGTGGGGGCAGCCGGTCCTTGCGCCGGCGAGCGGCACGATCGTCGCGACCGAGAAGGACTTGCCGGACATCATGCCCAACGTGCCGCCCGGCGAGCGAGACGCCGGGGCAAACCCCGCCGGCAACCATGTCGTGATCGAGGCCGCGGAGAACGAGTTCGTGTTCATCGCGCACATGCAGCGAGGATCGGTCCGACCCGGGGTTGGCGACGAGGTGAGCGCGGGCGACCTGCTGGGGCTGTGCGGCAATTCGGGCAACACGTCCGAGCCGCACATCCACATCCACGTGCAGGATTCGCCGGATATCCTCGATTTCGAAGCCAATGGGATACCGCTCGTGTTCGCGTCGGCGGTCGTCGATGGCGAGCCGGTGGAGGATGCGGTTCCGCAGCAGGGCAGCTTCGTCGCGAGTGCGTAAGTGGCCGAGCGGGGCGATCTTGCCGGGGATTCGTACCGCGGTGGCTTGGGATCGGTAGAATCAGGACACTGACCTGTCCGTCTTCGCTCGGGAGACCACCCATGCGACCGCGCTTCGCCCATCTCGTCACCCTGCTCGCGATCCTCGCCGGGGCGGGTTTCGGCGTGCCCGCCGCCGCGCAGATCCCTGCGGTCACCGTCGAGCCGTGGCTGGAGGGGCTCGACCAGCCGACGTACGTCACCAACGCCGGCGACCAGCGCCTCTTCATCGTCGAGCAGCCGGGTGTGGTGCTGGTCGTCCCTGACGCGACGGCCGCCGATCCCGCGCCGCAGCCGTTCCTCGACCTCACCGACCGCGTCGGCTCGGACAGCAGCGAGCGGGGGTTGCTCAGCATCGCCTTCCCGCCCGAGCGTCACATGGGCAACTACGTCTACGCCTCCTACACCGACCTCGACGGCAACTCGGTGATCAGCCGGTTCGAAGTCGCCGAGGACGGGCTCACCGCCGATCCGGACAGCGAGCGCGTCGTGCTGACACAGGAGCAGCCCTACCCCAACCACAACGGCGGGCTGATCGTGTTCGGGCCGGACGACATGCTCTACATCGGCTTCGGGGATGGCGGCTCACAGGGCGATCCCAATGGCAACGCCCAGCGCCTCGACACCTGGCTGGGCAAGATCCTGCGAATCGACGTCAACCCCGAGGGGTTCGGCGATGCCGCCGGCTACGTCGCGCCCGTCGACAATCCCTTCGTCGGTGACCCGGACGCCAAGCCGGAAATCTGGATGTACGGGATGCGCAACCCGTGGCGCTTCGCCTTCGACCCGGCCGGGACGATGATCGCCGTCGCCGACGTCGGACAGAACGACATCGAGGAAGTGACGATCCTGCCGCTCGATGAGGCTTCCGGGGCGAATCTCGGCTGGAACCAGTTCGAGGGGTCGGATTGCTACAGCGAGCCGTGCGATCCCGATGGCAAGGTGATGCCGTCGCTCGAATACACCCACAGCGAGGGCGGCTGCTCGATCACCGGCGGGTACTTCCTCGACGAGGCATCCTACATCTACGGCGACTTCTGCTCCGGGCTCGTCTGGGTCGCGACGCAGGGCGACGACGGGTCGTGGACGGCGGCCGAGCCGATCGAGCCCGGGTTGTCGATCTCGTCGTTCGGTCTCGGCGCTGACAGTACGCTCTATCTCTGCGACCTGGACGGCTCGGTGTCCCGTGTCGTCGTCGGCTAGCGCCGAGTTCAGGATTGCTGGCGCGGCACGATCGAGATCGCGCCGGTACGCTCAAGCACGGCGTACTTGACCTGATCCATGCGCTCCAGGCCCTGCTTGTCGCGCGCTGCTTCGAGGATGTCCTCCTCGCTGATCCGCATCTTGTCCATGTGCGCCCGCTGCATCTCGCCGTCGCTGACCAGCACCAGCGGGACGCTGTCGATCAGCTTCCCGAACCCGGGGAACCGATGCTGCACCACCGAGAGCGCGACATCGACCCCGATCAGGGTGACGATCGCGAGCGTCGCGTTGGTCATCGAGAAATCATCTCCCAGCATCGCCTGCTGGGTCGCCTCGCTGATCACCAGCAGCAACACGAAGTCGAACGTCGTGATCTGCGCCAGCGACCGCTTTCCCGAGACACGAAAGACGAGCAGCAGAATGACGTAAATCACCAGCGCACGAACAATGGAATCCATGACGGCGTCTTCCCCTATGGATACGCGAACTGGCCGATATCGACCGTCGATTCACCGCTGCCGCCCTCGCCCGGGATGCGGCCGATGTGCTGCGGGCGGTAGGCGAAGGTCGCGTTCATGACCTCCGAACCTTCCGGGATCTCGAAGACCCAGGTCATCCGATCGCCGTCGCTTTGCATCGATGCCGGCTGCGGCGAGACGGACTCGATCTGCACGCGGTCGAGGAAGCGCTGATCGATCCACACCGCCACCTCCTGGTCGGATGCGTGCGAGGCGTCGACCCGGAACCTGAGGGAAGCGCGCCCGTCGTGCCGTACGAAGCGGTGGTACTCGACGGAGACGCTGTCGTCGCCGGAAGCGTGATCCACGCTGCTGATCGGCCCGCCGCCGAACACGCCAACCAGTCCGAGCACGAGCACGAGCACGCAACCCACCCACAACACCCGTTGCACGCGCCATTCACGACCCTGAAACTCGAGATCCTCATCGATCTCGAGGTCTTCAGCGCGCCTGATTTGTGACATCATCCCTTCCTCCGCCACCGGACGATTCGCTGTCACGTTTCATCGCAAGAGCATGGCCAGTGACAGCGCGCAAACGCCCGCCCCTTCGGTCGAAGGGGCGGGCGCCTGATGTCTCGCCGGTTGGGACGGGTGTCGCTACGGGGCGTCGGTCCCCGCGTCCGGCGCAACCACGATCTCGTTCGCGCCGCCGCTTCCGACCGCCGTGGTGCCATCGCCGACAACCACGATCGTCGAACCGGTGTCGGCCACGGCCAGGCTGTCGTCGCCGACCGTCAACGCAGTCGAGTCG
>JAEVYR010000325.1 GCA_023392645.1 Chloroflexota bacterium
CGATGGGGCGGCCGAGCGACGACGCGTTCGCCCGCTGGATGGCGGAGCTGGCGCGCGAGCACGACCCGCGGCTGGCGCGCTACTGGGAGCTGCTCGGAACGCTGAAGGAGTGGCAGGTCGACCGCGAGCTGAACGCGGCGTGGGAGTGGCTGTTCGCGGCGCTCGAAATCCGGTGCGGCGACGCGAGCGAAGCACCAACCGGGATGGAGGCGCAGGGGACGTCTTGACCGCGCACGCCAGCGTTCGGGGGAGATCCCGGGCGCGGTCAATGGCGTCCCGCGCCGCAGGCGCATACCAGAGTCACCGTTCGCCGAGCTATCCGCATCGTTACACCGACCGTTGGAATTGGTGGCCGCGCTGCAGCCACCGGGACGCCATTGCCGGCGCGGAACGGTGGTGCGGCCGAGCGGTGGCAAGCGCCGGCACGACGTCCCCTACGGCGCCACGCGCCCGATCATCTCCTCGACGCTGACCATCTCCGGGTCGCCGGTGCGGGGCTTGAGCTCGATCGTGCCGGCCTTCATCGTTCGGGACGAGACGACGGCGCGCCACGGCAGCCCGATCAGGTCGGCGTCGGCGAGCTTGACGCCGGCGGTGGCGTCGCGGTCATCCCAGAGCACCTCGATGCCGCGCTGCCGGAGCATCCCGTACAGCGCCTCCGCCTCTGACCTCGCCGCGTCGTCCTTGCCGAGGTTGGCGAGGTGGACCCGCGCCGGCGCCACGGCCGCCGGCCAGACGATGCCACGATCGTCGTGGAACCGCTCGACGATGACGCCCATCAGGCGAGTGATGCCGATGCCATAGCAGCCCATCACCGGGTACTGCTTGTTCTCGTCGCGGTCGGTGAATCCCATGTCGAAATCGCGGCCGTACTTCCGGCCGAGGTCGAAGACATTGCCGACCTCCGACGCGCGAGCCTCCGAGAGGGTGCCGTCGCCGCATTTCGGGCAGGCATCGCCCGCCTTCACGTCGGCGATCTCGACGTTGACGCAGAACTCGCAGGCGTCGCAGAAGAGGATGTCGTCCTCGCCGGCGTCGGTGAGCACCATGAACTCGTAGGATATCTTCTGCGAGAAGGCGCCACCCGATGCCTCGGTCACCTTCGCGGTGAGCCCGAGCCGGTCGTACACGCGCAAGTAGGCGTCCTTGGCGACCTGGTAGAAGCGGTCGAAGTCGGCCTGGTCCTCGTGGAAGCTGTACATGTCCTTCATCAGGAACTCGCGGCCGCGCATCACGCCGGATTTCGAGCGGAGCTCGTCGCGGAACTTCCACTGTATCTGGTAGACGTGCTGCGGAAGGTCGCGCCAGGTCTGGACCCGCGACATCACCAGCGGCGTGACGACCTCCTCGGCGCTTTGGGCGAGGGCGTACTCGCGGCCGGTGCGGCTTTCCAGCTCGAAGAGGACGTCGAGGGTCTTCCACGCGCCGGTTTTGACCCAGTTGTCCTTGGGGTGGAGCATCGGCATCAGCAGCTCCTGCCCGCCGATGGAATCCATCTCCTCGCGCACGATGCCGCTGATGTTGTCGAGCACCCTCCGGCCGAGGGGCAGGTAGGTGTAGGCGCCGGCCATCAGCTTCTCGACGAAGCCGGCGCGGGTGAGGAGCTCGGCGTTGGCGGTGACCTCGTCCTTCGGGACGTTTCGGGTGGTCTTCCCGAACATGGCTGAGTATTTCATGAAGGGCAGGATACCAGACGTCGGGGGCGGGGCCCGGCGTGGTATCGTCGCGTCACCGACGCATCGATCTCGATTCCGGAGGCGCCCGATGACCCGAACGCTCGCCGCGATGCTGCTGACCCTCGCCATCCTGCTCGCCGCGATGGCGCCCGCCGCCGCGCAGACACCGGTCGCCTCGCCCGGGGCGTCGCCGGTGCCGGCGGGGTTCGTGCTGGTGGCGACGATCGCGGCCGACGCGTGGGTCGAGCCGCTGCCGGACGTGCTGCCCGGCGTCGACCTCGGCGACCGGACGCTGCTGGAGGCGCTGCGGGAGGGCGGGTTCGTGATCTATTTCCGCCACGCGGCGACGGACACGGCGATCGACCAGAACGTCGATTTCGGGAACTGCGCGACGCAGCGGAACCTGTCGCAGCGGGGCAAGGTCCAGGCGACGGGGATCGGGGTCGCGTTCGTGACGCTGGGGATCCCGGTCGGGGTGGTTCGGAGCAGCGAGTTCTGCCGGACGGCGCAGACGGCGAAGCTGGGGTTCGGGGAGGACGGGGTGACGGGCGATCCGGAGCTGACGCCACTGCCGGAGGACACCCCGGAGCAGAAGGCGGCGAAGGCGGAGGCGCTGGCCGAGCTGCTGTCGACGCCGCCGGCGTCAGGGACGAACCGGGTGGTGGTCGGGCACCAGTCGAACATCGCCTCGGTGCGCCCGGATCTGGAGCTCGGCGAGGGCGAAGCGGCGGTGTTCCTGTCGACGAATACCAGAGTTGGCGGAGGCTTCCTGTCTATCCAATTTACAGGAGCCATATTGGGCGTGACGCCTCGGTTCAGAGAACCAAGTCTTCCCTCAATAGGTCACTTCGCGTATCATGTCATTTAGGGGCACCAATCTGGAGTTGTTTGGCGTAGGCCCATGCGCGACCTATGAGTTCGGCTAGCCCGACGCCGACTCATGCAGCGGCCTAGGACCACCATTTGCGATCTGCGCTCGACCGAGCCCTTACTCGTCCTAGGAATGGGATTAGACAGTGGCCACCGACCAACCGGAGCTAGAAATAGCGGATGCGTTTCCCGTCAAGTTGCCCACCCGCGTAACGATCATGGAGCTTGAAAGCGCCATCGACAGTTGGTGTGAATCTAATGACTGGAATGGATCACTAGTAATTGATCTCTCTGAGGCGGAGTGGATCGACGTTGCAGCGCTCATGCACATAGTCGCTATTTTCGCAGATCGCTCCGACAACCGGCTACAGACATCGATGCGCATACCAAATATACGAAAGGTGCGGGATTTCCTCAGAGTGTGGCGCTTTGCTCAGGCGGTACAGATCGTCACGGATAGGCGATTTAAGGACTTGGTTGATCCCGTGGATCATCAATACTTTGAAAAGAAGCAGGTTTCCTACTCAACCGGCAATGTGCTGGGAAATCTGGAGGCCATGGGATTCTTCGGATTCATGGTGTTCAGAATGAATCAGGCGGGGAGTCAAGCTCACATGATTCAGGAATCGTGTCAGCACTGGGACACGTCCGCTATCTCCGGAGTCCTTCATCGATACTTGTCCGGCAGCGGTAAGGACTTTGCGAGAGTAGTCGTATACGAATCGATTTCAAATGCTTACCAACATCCTAATGCCGATACTGTCTGTGTTGTGTCTAAAGTGGACGGACCGGATAGAGATGGCAAAAAAGTGCCGACGTCTCTCACCCTCTGTGTTTGGGATAATGGTAGCAGCATCGCCGACACGTTGAAGAATCAGCTTATGAACGGCCATGCAATCCGCGTTAATGTTGATCCTTCGCACTTTAAGGACAGATTTTTGCTTGTCGATGATGAAGGGATATTTGATCCCAAGAATATAAGTGCCAGCTCAACTCCAAATTTGGATTCACCAGAGAGCGAATTCTTGCTTTCAAGCATGCTTCCCGGAATAACTCGCCGGGGACCGTATCAAGAGATGAGCTTTATCGAGGAGATCCCTGAGCTATTGGCCCGCGATTTCTATGCTGCTCAGCCCGGGATGGGCCTATTCGCTCTGCTCCAAGCAGCTATCAAGTCGTTTGGGGGCAAGGTTACGGTGCGCTCCGGTAATTTGCGCCTCAGTGTTAGGGAGCCAAAACCAGATGAGAAGCAAGAACCGGACGTGGCATATAGAGTTAAGTGTTCAACCTATCCTCCGGCTACTCCTAGGTTCCGGGGGAATATGATAACGATCCGCTTGCCGCTTTCTGACAGCTGAGGGGTTTGGGCGTGTTTCAGGGCATAGATCTGAGATTGGGCATGGCAGGTACCTCGCCGCTAGACGATGATCGACGAGAGTATTGGGCTTGGCTCGCGTCACACCTACTGGAAGTTGAACAGGGGCTAGAAGATGATGTGTCGCTGTCCCAGACGCATTACCTGGCAGCTGCGGATATCCAGGGTGAGGCGAGCATGGCGATGAGAATCATCGTCAAGACGCTGGAAAAACAATCGCTCCAAGCGATACCGGATGTGACCATAATCGATACGTCAGCAAATCAATACTACCTGCTCCGCGAACCGGTTCTCTTTCATTTAGCGAAGGCGGCAGTGACTGCATGCTCAAGGAAGTACAGCCGCATACTGGCAATCATCCTTCCTGAACTACCTGCTGAGAGCTCCCTGTTCTGGCGACCACTGGAAGCGGCATTTGGACTTCCCATCATAGTCCTCTCAATGGGGGGAGAACACCGGGTGCTAATGCCCGATTTGGCACCAGATGATCCTCGCTTGTTTATGAGCATGAGTGTTGAATTTACCGCTCGATTGTCGCTGGAATCCCAAGCTGAGGTGGAACGGCGATTGGTACGCAGGGTCGGCCATTTCGAAAGGCCAACAAGCGGCGATCCAGTCTGTAGTCGGTATTTCTGGGACGGGTCATACGCGGTTCCGGGGATTAGCCGGCTTATTGCTGGCAGGATCATCGAAGCGGTAGAGAACGGGGAAATGGCCGAACCTGAATTGGTCGCAATCCACTCGCCGATGTCACCATGGTTGCTCAAGGTAGCTATGACTGTGGCGGATCACTTGGATCTTCAGGACAACCCCATCATCGATGTTTCGCGCGGATTCCCAGAAGGCCTTAAGTCGTCACAACTGCTTCAGCATGTTGTCCTGATCACCGATTTGGTTGATACAGGGAATGCTGCCGAAGAAGCGCTTAGGGTACTGCTCGATCACGGGGCAGAGGTGGAGCCAGTCATATTTGCGGCAATGTCGCGGGGTACGACCGGGGTAGTGGAGTGTCACGAGAACACCTACCTGGTTAGCCACCTATTTAAGGTAGACCCTCACTCATTCCTGCAAGTGAACTGCCCGATGTGCAAATTGGGGATCCCTCACGACTCTTCGACTGAAGAGAGCTATTATCAAATCAGAGCGTACGACATGTGGGAAATGCTCTTGGGACACGAATGGCGTGAGGAGAGTCCTGTGCCGCCCGGCGCCGTCAAGCTACAATCTGCTCCCGATTTGAAGGTGGTGTTTGAGGAGTATGGTGACTGGATAGCATTGAAACTCCGCGAGCGGTTGACCTCTCTTAAGTCTCTTGGAGTTGGTGAAGACGTGACCGTTGTCTGTCCGGATGAGCCGAATGTGCTGGTTCTAGTGGACAGGCTGCGTACCCTCTATGACCACCGCCTGACTGTTGTCGCAATTCCTCGAGAAGCAATCGGAAAAGATGTGCAAACCGTTCGGCGACTAGGACGAGTCGCCCGGGATAGAAGGGATTCATCGGTTTGGTACACGCAGCTGGAACATCTTGCTGAAAAGAGGATTGGCGTAGTCGTCATAGACGAGTTCAACGCGTCCGGCGGCACGGTCCGTGGTCTCATGAAGCTGTTGAAAGACAGTCATATCCATGTGATCGCCTATCTGCCATTCTGGGATAGGGCTCCTGGCGAGGCGAACGGTGGATTTGCGACGACTTGCAGCCTCTATGAGTTTTACAGCCCACGAGGGAGCTACGCCATATGAATACCAGACCGCTGCACGAGCCCGAGGAGACAGCGGCTGAAGTGCTGGCCCAATTCATAGAGACGGAGACGCGCGTCGAACCCAAGGTGATGATGGTCCAAGATTATCATTGGAAGATAAGAAATATGAGTGTGGAAGACAGGGCACCCTTTGATGATCGGGTCATTCGTTCCTTTGGTTCTCTGCAGTCAGCGCCGATGCCTCGTGATGGAAATATTCCAGTACCCGGTAGCCGGGATCACGTAGACGTTGCGATCATCACGATTACCTCAAAAGAGCATCAGATGATGCAGCGGGCATTGAATATCCCGAAGGGGACAAGGCCACTAACCATCAATGCTGAACGGTACTGGAGGACCTCCATCCCGTCCGAAGCCACTGGGCATGAGCTGGAAGTCGTTCTTACAATGGTCGGCGAACAGCGCAATGCAGCTTGCATTGCTGCGATGAATAGACTCTTTTTGGCTTTTGATGTGAATACATGTGTCTTGGTCGGGATAGCAGCAGGCGTCAAAGCGAAAACAAAGATAGGAGACGTCTTGGTATCTACTGAGGTGTTCGATTATGAGGGTGGGCGGGCGGAGCCCGAGGGTATCCGAAATCGGGGCAACCGCCAACAGAGCTCAAGGAGGATAAAGAATGATCTGCACTTTTATGAGACCCGCTTTGAGGAAGTTCAGTCAGTTGTTGGCGACCAATTAGCCGGCCTTGATCAAAAGCGACTTCCTTCGGAGGGCATTGGGGTGGGGTTCAGCCCAGAGTTACATAGTGGGATCATTGCCTGCGGCGAGAAGTTGTTAGTTGATGGGAGCTTGAATCGGATTCGTGAGAGCCATGATGAACGGATCAGAGGAGCGGATATGGAATCCTACGGCTTTGCGTTTGCGTGCTCTCAACAAACGCCTGAGGTTCAATGGCTTGTTGTTCGGGGAGTATCCGATTATGGAGAACCTCGTGATCTGACGGCTCAGGCAAATCTGGAGCCTGATAAGGGTGATGAGTGGCAATGGGTTGCTGCCTTGACGGCCAGTATTGTGGCGGTGGATTTTCTTTCTACGGAGTACCAGCCTCCCACCTATATTCCGTCGGAGCACCCAATGGAAGAGCCTTTCTAGGCTGGGCTGAAGGAGTTCGGGGCCGCCCTGTGATTCTGGCTTCAGAAGCGCGAGGTGTTTCTCGGGCAAGTCTTCCATGCATAATGGATTGGTGTGTTTACGCTAGCAAAGTTGCAGGCAGGGGGTCAAACTTAAGTGGCCTTTAATGGGCTTTCTGATTCGGTCGGCGTGGCTACGGTGGCGGAATCAGCGACCCGCAGTCATTGATCGGCGGTGCGATCGAAGGCACACGAAGCAGGGCACAGGCTGTTCGCTACCAAACCACCAGCTCCCCGGTGCGGTCGCGGTCGGCGTCATCGTCGGGCTGCCAGAGAGGCTCGGACACCTCGAAGCCGGGCGGATCGCCCCACCGGTTGCGAAACGTCACCTCGTGGGCGGGTTTCCTCGGGGCGACGCCCCAGCGGCCGGTCGGGTAGCCGAGCGTCACGCACGCCTGCATCTTCCAGCCCTCGCCCT
>JAEVYR010000328.1 GCA_023392645.1 Chloroflexota bacterium
AAGGCATGGGATACGACACGGTCAACGAAGCGGCCTGGGAGCAGCTCGATCCGGGGCTTCGCAAGCAGTTCGAGATTCCCGAGGACGCGAGCACCGTACTCGTGCGAGATATCGATCCGCAGGTCCGCAGCCGCATGGATGAGATGTGGACCGAGGTCCAGCTCTCGTAGGCCAGCAGTCCGGCAATGTGAGGAACCGCCCGGGTGAGCGCCCCCCGGGCGGTGTCAGTCCCGGTGCCCGGGGCAGCGAGGAGCGCATGTCGTGCCGCGACCGGCGACACACGTTGCCGAATCCCACCGGTGACGCAGAGTTTGCCACCTCTCGGTGGCGCGGTACGATAGGCACATCGTCACACGCGAAGAGACTGTCGTCCCGCACGCCAGGAGATGATCCATGACCGTACACCGATCGCCCGTCCCCGCCGTTTCTCGCCGCACGGTGCTCAAGGGCGCCGCTGGCGCCATCGCCGGCGCGACCGCGCTCTCGGCGTCGCTGGCCCAGGCGTCCACCGGCCGCGCGCCGTTCTTCGTCAACCTCCGCCAGGACAACGGCGAGGTGAACACCTTCACCTGGTACGAGCCCTGGCTGGACGAGATCCTCCCGATGTTCGAGGAGGAGACCGGCATCAAGGTCAACCGGATCGGCGCCTACTCCCGCAATGACGAGTGGTGGGCCCGCCTCCAGGCCGGCGAGGTTTTCGACTTCTTCGTCCCCAGCGCCGACTGGGCCGAGCGCGCCCTCAAGGCCGACATGCTCCACCCGCTCGACCTCGACCTGATTCCCAACACGAAGAATCTCGCCGAGGACTTCCAGACGCTCGAATCGCTGACGAAGGACGGCCAGCAGTACGCCCAGGCGTTCGCCCGCGAGATCTACAGCCTCGCCTGGAACACCGAGGACATCACCGAAACGCCGACGAGCTGGCAGATCACCTGGGACGAGCAGTACAAGGGCAAGCTGACCCTCTACGATCAGGCGTCGGCCCGGATCGGCACCACCGCGCTCTACCTCGGGCAGGATCCGTTCGACCCGAGCGACTGGGACGCCATCCGCGACGCGCTTGTGGAGCAGAAACAACTGGTATCCAAGTACTGGAAGGATTACCAGATCGGCATGGAGATGTTCATCAACAAGGAGGCGATCCTCGGCGAAATCAGCGACGGCCGCGTCCGCATGGCCAACGGGCTCGGCGCCACCCTCGCCTACACGGTGCCCGAGGAGGGCTCGCTGGTGGCACTCGACACGCTGGCGATCCCGGCGAAGGCGGAGAACGTCGAGAACGCCCACGCGTTGATCGACTTCATCCAGCGGCCGGAGATCAACGCGCTGCAGATGACGATCATGGGCTACGACTCGGCCAACAAGGCCGCCCACGAGACGCTGGACCCGGAGGTTCAGGCGACCTTCGCCATTCCCGAGGGCTCGAAGCTGGTCGTGCTGCGCGACTTCGACGCGCAGGTCCGCACCCAGATGGAAGAGCTCTGGACCGAGGTCCAACTGAGCTGATACCCGCAGCGACCGCCGGGGCACTATCCAGACGCCGTGATTCATGGTGCAATGTCGAACGGGGCGCGCTGTGCGTCCCGTTCGTGCGACTTCGACGCCCATCGGGGAAGGAACTTCATGACCCAGCAGCGCCGCACCATTGGAACCGAGGCCAGGACGATGACACGACGCGCGGCCGTGGCCGGGGCGGCAGGCGCCGCCGCGCTCGCCGTCATGCCCGCGAGCGCCAGGTCGTCGCGCTACCACGCGCCGAACCTCAACTTCAACCGGCAGGCCGGCGAGCTGAACGCGATGTACCTCTACGTCCCGTTCATGGAAGCCATCATCCCGAAGTTCGAGGAAGAAACCGGCATCAAGGTCAACACGGTCAGCACCTACGCCAGCAATGACGAGTGGTGGGCCAAGATCAACGCCGGCGAAAAGACCGATTTCCTGATCGGCTCCACCGACTGGGTGCAGCGCGCGATGAAGGCCGAGCTGCTCGCGCCGATCGACCTCTCGAAGCTCTCCAACCTCGAAACGCTGCAGCCCGACTTCCAGCAAAACGAGATCTACATCAGCGATGGTGAGAGCTACGCCGTGCCGTGGACGCGGGTCTACTACAGCCTCATCTACAACACCAACACCTTCAGCGAGGCACCGACCAGCTGGGGTGTCACGTGGGATGAAGCCTACAAGGGCAAGATCTCGGTGATGGACCAGGCGTTCGCCCGGGTCGCCACCACGGCACTGTATCTCGGCCAGGATGCGTTGGCGCCGGACGATCCGGACGCGATCCGCGAGGCGCTGCTGGAGCAGAAGCCACTGGTGCCGAAGTACTGGTCGGATTTCCAGAACGGCATGGAAATCTTCCTCAATGAGGAAGCCGTCGTCGGCCAGCTCACGGCGGGCCGCACGCGCATGGCGATGTCGCAGGATGGCGCGGTGAACTGGACCGTGCCGGAGGAGGGCTGCATCACCTTCATCGACACCTTCCTCATCTCGAAGGACGCCGAGAACGTCGAGGAAGCGCATCAGTTCATCGATTTCCTCATTCGCCCCGACAACATGGCCGAGGAGATGAGCATGATGTACTACGACACGCTCAGCGCCGAGGCGCGCGACGAGCTGCCGGAAGATATCCGGGATAAGTTCGCCGTCCCGGACGACGCCAATCTCGTGCTGACGGTCGATCTGCCGACCGAAACGCGGCAGATGATGGATCAGCTTTGGGAAGAGGTTAAACTCTCCTGAAACGCAGGATAACGGAGAGCATCACGCCGCGAGGGGGTCCAGGCGCCATGACCGAATCCGATGTCAGTATCCGCAAGCTCGTCAAACGGTTCGGCACCATGACCGCCGTCGATGGCATCGACCTCGAGGTGCCGCGCGGCGCGTTCGTCACCTTCCTCGGCCCCTCCGGCTGCGGCAAGACGACCACGCTGCGCATGATCGGCGGCTTCGAGCACCCCGACAGCGGCCAGATCCTGATCCAGGGCGAGGACATGGGCAACCGCCCGCCCCACAAGCGCGACACGTCGATGGTGTTCCAGAACTACGCCCTCTTTCCGCACATGAGCGTCGCCGACAACATCGGCTTCGGCCTGAAGGAGCGCAAGCGCCCGAAGGACGAGATCAAGCGGCGGGTGCAGGAGATGCTGGAGCTTGTCGAGCTGCCCGACCGTGGCAAGCGCAAGCCGCGTCAGCTCTCGGGCGGGCAGCAACAGCGCGTGGCGCTGGCGCGGTCGCTCGTGGTCGAGCCGACCGTGTTGCTGCTGGACGAGCCGCTCGGCGCGCTCGATCTCAAGCTGCGCAAGCAAATGCAGATCGAGCTCAAGCGCATCCAGCAGCAGGTCGGCATCACTTTCATCTATGTCACGCACGACCAGGAAGAGGCGCTCACCATGAGCGACCGCATCGTGGTGATGAACGACGGCCGGGTCGAGCAGGAAGGCTCGGCCGAGGAGATATTCGAGCAGCCACGCACCCGCTTCGTCGCCAATTTCATGGGCGCCGCGAACATCCTCGACGCCGAGGCGATCGATGGCGACGGCGCGTCGAGCCGGCTACGGGTCGGCCAGGCCGGCGAGATCACCATGCCGAAGCCGTTGCCGGCGGGCACGCACACCGCCGCGCTCGTGATCCGGCCGGAGAAGATTCGCCTCGATGCCGGCGAGGGCTGGCGGGGACAGGTGGTCGAGCGCGTCTACAAGGGCTCGACGATGTCGTACCTGATCCGGCTCGCCGGTGGCACCCAGCTCAACGCGGACGTCGCCCATGACGATCCCACCCACCGGCACGAGGTCGGCGACGAGGTCACGCTCGGCTTCCGCCCGGAAGATCTGGTGGTGATCCCCGACCAGGCGAAGGGGGCGTAGATGGCATCGACGATCGCCGCCGAGGCGGCCCCACCCCGCGCCCAGCGCACCTTCCCGATCGCCCCGGTCGTCAGCCTGGGCATCCCGACGCTGGTGCTGCTGCTCTTTTTCGTGCTGCCGATCGTGCTGATCGGCATCTACAGCTTCTACTCGCTCAACCCCGACACCGGGTTGATGCAACAGGACTTCACGTGGGCGAACTACGACAAGGCGCTCACCAGCCCGATCTACCAGAAGATCTTCTTCCGCACGATCGGCATCGCCGCGCTGGCGACGGCGATCGCGCTGCTCCTCGCCTACCCGATGGGCTACTTCATCGGCGCCGTGGCCAGCCCGCGCTACCAGGGCGTGCTGCTGATGATGGTGCTGATCCCGTTCTGGACCAGCTACATCATCCGCACCTACGCCTGGATCGGCATCCTGCAGAGCAACGGCTTCCTCGACAGCGCCTTCGGCTGGGTGCCGGGATTGCCGACCGACCTGCTGTACAGCCGGACGGCGCTGATGATCGGATTCGTTCACGTCTTCCTGCCGATCATGATCCTGCCGATCTATGCCTCGGCCCGGAATCTCGACAAGCGCTACGTCGAGGCCGCCTACGACCTCGGCGCCTCGCCGCTCAGCGCCTTCCTGCGAGTGGTGCTGCCGCTGACGATGCCGGGCATCGTCGCGGGCATCGTGCTCTTCTTCATCCCGACGTTCGGGTCATTCGTGACGCCACAATTCCTCGGTGGCACCGGCGACGTGATGATGGGCAACATCATCGACAACCAGTTCGGCGAGGCGTTCAACTGGCCATTCGGAGCGGCGCTCTCGATCGTGATGACGCTGGTGGTCATCGTCGCGATGATCCTCTTCTTCAGGTTCGCGGATGTGGAGGAGATCTATGGGAGCTGAGCGACGAGGGGGCAATCTCCCACTGAAGATCTTCGCGGCACTGGTCTACCTCTTTCTGTTCGCGCCGATCATCGTCGTCGCGCTGACGTCGTTCAACCCGACCGGCCGCGCGACCATTCCCGATTCGCTGTCGACGACGTGGTATTCCGAGCTGAGCGAGGACGAGCAGCTCATCGATGCGCTGTGGGTCTCGGTGCGGGTGGCGATCGGCACGGCGATCATCGCGTCGGTGCTCGGCCTGCTGGCCGCCTATGGGCTGAGCCGGTTCAGGTTCCCGGGGCGGAGCGCGCTGCAGGGGCTGTTTTACCTGCCGATGCTGGTGCCCGCGGTGGTCAGTGGCGTCTCCCTGCTGACCTGGTACAACAAGATCGGCATCGATCTCGGCTGGTTCACGATCCTGATCGCGCACGTCATCTTCGCGCTGCCGTTCACGCTGACGATCATTCTCACCAGCTTTGCCGGGTTCGACACCCGGCTGGAGGAGGCGGCGCAGGACCTCGGCGCGACGCCGTTCCGGACATTCCGCTACATCACGCTGCCGCTGGTGATGCCGGGCGTCATCGGCGGCGCGCTGATCGCGTTCACGCTGTCGTTCGACGAGTTCGTGCTGACCTTCTTCGTCGCCGGCGGCGGCGTGCAGACCTTGCCGCTGGTGATCTACAACCGGATCCGCTACCTGCTGTCGCCGGAGATCAACGCGATCGCGACGATCGTGATGGCGATCTCGATCGGCCTGCTGGTGTTCGGCCAGGTCGCCCAGGCGATCCGCTCGCGCAAGGCGGCCGAAGAGACAGCCTGACCGTTGGAGGCGCGTGGAGATGCCGACTGACGACCAGCCTCCTACGATCAGCCTTCGGCGCTGGTCAGACCACGATGGGCCCCTCCTCGAACGACTGTTGGGGGACCCGGTCATGACCGAGCATCTCGGTGGACCCAAAACGCCCGAGCAGCTCCGAAGGCGGCACGCGCGCTACTGCACGATGGACGACGCCACTGGGCGCATGTTCGTGATCGTCGCTGGCCCAGCGACGGAATCGGCCGGGTCGATCGGGTACTGGGAAAGGAAGTGGCGCGGAGAAACAATCTGGGAAACGGGCTGGAGCGTCCTGCCGGAGTTTCAGGGACAGGGCATCGCAATCAGGGCCATCACCGCTGTCATCGACATGCTCCATGCCGCCGACACCTGTCGGTCCGTTCACGCGTTTCCCTCGGTGGACAACGCGCCATCGAACGCGATATGCAGGAAGACCGGATTTACGCTGCTGGACGAGGTCGATTTCGAGTATCCACCCGGCCACATCATGCGCTGCAGCGACTGGAGTCTCGATTTCCGAGACGCGCTTGCGAACGATCAGGCCACCCGCTGAACCGGTTGGGAGACAACGATTGACCACGGCGCCCTCACTCGAACAGCGCATACGTCAGCTCCTCGATGGCCGTGACGATGTCCGCATCGCGACCGCCGAGTCGTGCACCGGCGGCACCATCGCCGCGCGGCTGACCAGCCAGGCGGGGAGCTCCGCGTATTTCGTCGGCGGCGTCGTCTCCTACGCGAACGATGTCAAACACGCCGTGCTCGGCGTCCCGGCGGACGTGCTGGAGAACCCGGGCGCGGTGAGCGAGCCGACCGCCCGGGCGATGGCCGAGGGCGTCAGTGACCTGATGCAGGCGACCCACGCCGTCTCGACCACCGGCATCGCCGGTCCCGACGGCGGCACCGCCCGCAAACCGGTCGGGACGGTCTATATCGGCATCGCGACACCGGAAGGCACCCGCGTCGAGCACCACGTCTTCCCCGGCGACCGCGCCGCCGTCATCGCCGCCGCCGCCGACCGCGCGCTGGAGCTCCTGCTCGGGGCGATTTCCTGACCACGATCCTGCAGGGTCGCCTCTCCATGGGTGAGCTGTTGCGTCACTGTCCTACGGCAAGTGGCTCAGGCAGGAGTTGACAATGGGTTACGTAACCCGTAACCTTGCCACAAGGCAGCCAAAAATCTGGCCCGTTTCGCGATAGCCCACACCTGGGAAGACGAGACACAATGCGTTCGAAGTATCGAGATCGGGATACCGAGCGATTCGCTGACGGCCAACTCGTTCGGCGGCTCCAAGGCGTTCCACAGCGTCGCGCGTTCGTTGCGCTTGATCGCCTCGATGCAGCAACTCGTCTCTTCGATCTACGGACGCCGCCCGGAAATCGTTTTGAGGCGCTGAAAGGTGACCGAGCGGGACAATACAGCATCCGCATCAATGACCAATGGCGCGTGTGCTTTGAATGGTCAGACAAGCGCGGCGAGGCCGTCAACATCGAAATCACGGATTACCACTAACAGGACCACGCAAGGGAGGTCGAAATGCCACGCCCACCAATCCATCCCGGAGAACATCTCCGCATCGACCTCGAAGAGCTCGGCATGTCGCAGGCCGCACTCGCCCGGGAACTCGGCGTACCCAAGAACCGCATCTCCCAGATCATCAACGGCGATCGGGGTCTCTCCGCGGATACCGCGCTCCGGCTCGCCCGCTGGATGGGAACAACCCCACAATACTGGCTCAACCTCCAGATGATGTACGACCTCAGAGTCGCTGAGCAAACGAACGGCCGAGAGATTCGCGACAAGGTGATTCCCCGCTCCACACAGGCCGCGTGACGCTGTCCGATCACCACCGGCGGCGCGCTGGAGCTGCTGCTGGAGGCGATCGCGTAACCAACGACCCGTAGACTCGCGCCCAGGTGCGCGAGTTCGCTCACCAAAACGCCACCCGGTTGCACGGATCAACGACGAATTGATCGTTAGCCCACCCGGGCATCTCAGCCCGGGTCTACGCGTTGACAACCCTGCCGTTGGTCCACGGAAACACGATCGTCATCCCGTGATACCGCCCGCTGTGGTCAGGGGGCGGTATTGCCGGTAGCATTGCCTGCATTACGGAATCGTTGAGAGATCCAAGGAGTCATCCGCTTGAACCAGACCGCACCAGTGAGCCAGCCCACGCCCCACGACGACGCCACGCCCTATCACAAGACCACCCTCACCAACGGCGTTCGCATCGTGTCCGGCCCGATGTCCGGCGTGCGCTCGGCCAGCCTGATCTTCTCCTACAATGTGGGCTCGCGCTACGAGCAACCTGCCATCGCGGGCGTCTCCCACTTTCTCGAGCACATGCTCTTCAAGGGCACCGAGCGCCGGCCCGCCCCGATCATGATCTCCGAGGAGATCGAGCAGGTCGGCGGCATGCTCAACGCCGCCACGGGCCGCGAGAGCACCTCCTACTGGAGCAAGGTGCCAAGCACCCACACCGCGATGGCGTTCGACGTGATGGCCGACATGCTGCGCGGCTCCGTGTTCGACGCCAACGAGCTCGACAAGGAGCGCAAGGTCATCTTCGAGGAGATTCGCTCGATCCAGGATGTCCCCGAGGACCTCGTGCACGACCTCACCGACCACCTCGTCTTCGGCGACGACGCGCTCGGGCGCGACATCGCCGGCACCATCCAAACCGTCGGCAACATCGACCGCGATGCGATGGTCGACTACTGGCGGCGCAACTACGGGCCGGAACGACTGGTGATCGCCGCGGCCGGCGACATCGACCATGGCGAGATTGTCGAGTTGGCGGAGCGCGCCTTCGGCGATCTCTCCAGTGAGGGCGCGGACCAGCGCGGCGACGTCACCGTCACGCAGGATGCGCCCCGGCTCAGCGTCGTCAATCGCCAAACCGAGCAGGCGCACCTGTGCATCAGCGTGCCGGCCGTCTCCTGCCACGACGACCGCCGCCACGCGCAGGCGATGATCGACTCGATCCTCTCCTCCGGCATGAGCTCGCGCCTCTTCCAGGAAATTCGCGAGAAGCGCGGCCTCGTGTACTCCGTGTTCGGCTACTTCCGCGGCTACGAGGATATCGGCCAGGGCGTCGTGTACGCCGGCACCGACATTGACCGCGTCGAGGAGGCGACCGCCGCCGTTCTCGACGAGCTGCGCAAGCTGCGCGACGAGCCGGGCGGCGCGGAGGAGCTTGCGCGCAACAAGGAGCTGCGCAAGGGGCGCTTGCTGATGAGCCTGGAGGACAGCCGCTCGGTCGCCGGGTGGGTCGGCTCACAGGAGGCGACCTACGGCGAGATCAAGACGCCCGAGCAGGTGATGGAGGAGATCGACTCCGTCACCGCGGAGCAGGTGCAAGAGCTCGCGGAGGAGCTCTTCCGGGATGACCGGCTCAACATGGTGCTGCTCGGCCCCTACGCGGACGAGCGGCCGTTCGCCGAGCTGTTGACCTTCGATGGCGGGAACCGATCATGAGCGAGACGGGACCGGCGCCGGCGAGCGGCGACCAGCAGCTCGATGTGCGGGTGATGACGCCGGACCAGCGGACGATGGCGGCGATGATCCTCGCCGACGCGACGGCGGAGCGCACGCAGGACGCCGCCGGCCGGGCGATCGCGGAGATCGAGGGCACCGAAGGCAGCGCCATCTTCATCGCGTGGCTGGCTGGGCTGCCGGTCGCCGCCTACGTGCTCACGCCGGCACAGATGTCGGTCGAGATGCCGCTGATCGCGGTCCGTCAGGAGATGCGGCGCAAGGGGATCGGCACGATCATCGCGCAGGACGCGGTTCGCCGGGCCGGGCACCGGCCGGTCGTCGTGGAGACGCCGGAGGCGACGATGCCGTTCTTCACGTCGGTCGGGTTCAAGAAGTTCGGCCGGCGCAAGGGACCGAATGGCGAGGTCCGCTATCGCGTCGGGTGGCATACGCCGGGCCAACGAACGCAAACGGAGTAATCGCGCGGTTCGAGCGCAAGGGTCAACGCGACACATCTCAACGTCACCCTGAGCTTGTCGAAGGGTCCTCTCCACTGACTCCACTTCCAGGGAGGGGAGAACCCTCCCCGCGCGACGCGCCGGCAGCATTGCTGACGCGTCGACGATCGTCTCAAGGCGCATACCCCGACGCTATGGCGTTTGCGCTTCGCGCGGGGACTCCTCGACTTCGGGCCTCTGGCCCTCGCTCGGAGTGACGGATTCCTGACTGACGTACATCTCTCAGGATAAGCGAACAGGATGACTGCATCATGACGATCCCACGCGACCTGCCCGCCGCGACCTCCGGCTGGCGCGACCTGATCGAGCTCGCCCTCGCCGAAGACGTCGGCAACGGCGATATCACCACCCTGGCGACCATCCCCGCCGAGGCCACCGCGACCGGCACGCTGCACGCCAAGGAGAGCGGCATCCTCTCCGGCGTCGATGTCGCCGAGGCGGTGTTCGCGATCGTCGACCCCGAGATCGTGTTCGAGGCGACCTGCGCCAACGGCGACGAGATCGCGCCGGGCGACACCATCGCCCGGCTCTCGGGTTCGGCGCGCTCGCTGCTCACCGCCGAGCGGACCGCCCTGAACATCATGCAGCGCCTCTCCGGCGTCGCGACGACGACCGCCCGCTACGCGGCGGCGACCGCCGGGACGACGGCGCGGATCGTCGATACGCGCAAGACCACGCCGGGGATGCGAATGCTGGAGAAGCGGGCCGTGCTGCATGGCGGCGGCCACAACCATCGCTTCGGGCTCGCTGACGGCGTGCTGATCAAGGACAACCATCTCGCCGCGATCGGTGGCGACCACCCCGTGCGCGATGCGGTGGCGTCGGCGCGGGCGCTGGCGCCGCACACGATGAAGATCGAGATCGAGGTGACCACCCTCGACGAGCTGGACGAGGCGCTGGCGGCCGGGGCGGATATCGTGCTGCTCGACAACATGGACAGCCCGACGATGGCCGACGCGGTGCGGCGGCGCGACCAGGCGGCGCCCGGCACGCTGCTTGAAGCCTCCGGCGGGATCACGCTGGAGCGAATCCCCGAAATCGCGGCGACGGGGGTCGACCTGATCTCGGTCGGAGTGCTGACACACTCCTCCAGGGCGCTCGACATCAGCCTCGAATTCGCCCTGAATCCGTGAGCGCGATCCCGAAGCTCGATCCGGTCCTGACACGCCTTCCCGACTCAACGCATCCGCACCGGGACCGGTGACGTAAAACATGGTAGGGTACGCGCTGACACCCTGACCGTCAGGCACAGGCGACTGTCGAAACTCGGGCGGGAGACCACCTCTACAAATCGTGTTCGAGGCGCTATACTAGGTGTACGTACACCTGCTTCCGCGGGTGCCGTGCGGGAGGATATGCGCCGGGCGAGCATATGCCGATTCGGGCAACGCGACCGGATTGTCCGAAACCGCTTTCGGGTTCCGGACGTTCTCAAGGGCAGGACCCGACTGAAGAGTGGGGCGGGACCTCCAATACGGATTGGCCATCGCGGCGTGGGGTCGCGATGTCAGAAAGGGATTCGCGGTGAGGAGCGTTGTTGAGATGCCGGGCGCTGGCTTCGGCGGGCTTCGGCTCGAGCTGGGTGGTGCGCGCCGGATTGGCCTGATCGCCGCCGCCATCGGCCTGCTGCTGGCTCTGGTCGCCCCGCTGGCGACATTCAGCGGGCAGGAAGCGGGCGCTCAGGAAGAGTGGTCGGCGCCGCGCACGGTCTATGTCGAAGACACCGGCCAGACCCTCGACCGCCTCTTCCTCGACGTCTGGCGTGAGGGTGGCGGGGCATCGTCGTACGGCAACCCGATCTCCCCGGAGATCACCGATGCCAAGGGCAATATCGTCCAGTATTTCGAGTTCGCGCGCTTCGAGTACTACCCTGAGGGCAACGCCAACGGCGACAACTTCGTCATCGCCAACATTGGCGAGGAGCTGCGTCCGTTCAGCGTGCAGCGCTCCGTCTCGAACCTGACCTCGACCGGCGGCGAATCGCCGGCTGCGTCGGTCAGCGCCGAGTTCATGAGCGCTTGGGTGCCCGTCAAGGCGCCGGTGATCGAGTCGTCTCACGTGCGCTACGTCGAAGAGACGCAGCACACCGTCCGCTACGCCTTCCTCGACTTCTGGGAAGACACCGGTGAGGCCGACTACCTCGGCAACCCGATCACCGAGGAGTACATCGCCGACGGCGTCAACTACCAGGTTTTCGAGCGCGGCCAGCTCGCGTGGAAGAACGGGCAGGAAGCCTGGATGGTGCCGGTGGGCCAGTTGCTCGCCGACAAGTACCAGATCGACCAGGCGCCGATCGAGCAGGGTGACGTCCCGACCTACAGCGAAGACCTCTTCATCCCGCCCGCCCCGCCCGTGGCCGGCGTGAATCCCGGCGTCAAGGCGCCGGCCAATGGCGAGCGCTGGATCGAGATCAACCTGTCGTCGCAGTACATGATCGCGTGGCAGGGCGACGTTCCAGTGATGGAAACCTACGTCAGCACCGGCCGGCCGGGCTTCGACACGCCACCGGGTACCTTCTACATCAATGCGAAGTACCCCTCCCAGACCATGGAAGGCGTGCTTGGCGGCGAGTACTACAATGTGCCCGACGTACCCGACGTGATGTACTTCACCGACCGCGGCCACGCCATCCACGGCGCCTACTGGCACAACAATTTCGGCGCGGTGATGAGCCACGGCTGCGTGAACGTGCCGCTCGGCACCTCGACCTGGCTCTACGAGTGGGCACCGACCGGTACGCGAGTGGAGATCCACTACTAGCGTCACCATCGTGAGGGGATGGGCTCATCCCCTCGCCAGCAATGAGCGGGGCGGGAGATGTGCGTCTCCCGCCC
>JAEVYR010000330.1 GCA_023392645.1 Chloroflexota bacterium
TCATGGCTCGCCTTCCCCTCATCGGCATCACTCCCGCACCGTCGACCTCCTCGCCGGAGCATGGGTGGCAATATCGCTACTGCATCTCCGACAACTACGTCCGAGCGGTGTGGCAAGGCGGCGGCAACCCGATCATCCTGCCCTGGGTGTCCGACACGTCGGCGGCGATCCTCGATGAAATCGATGGACTCGTCCTCAGCGGTGGCGGCGATATCCGTCCTTCCCGCTTCGGACAGGAGCAGCACGAGAAAACGGATGGCATTGACGACGCGCGCGACGACTTCGAGCTTGCGCTCATGCGCGCGGCCGAGAAGCGAGACCTGCCGACCCTCGCCATCTGCCGCGGCATCCAGGTGATGAACGTTGCCCTCGGCGGAACGCTGATCCAGCACCTTCCGGATGTCTCGACCGAAATTGAGTACCGGCAAAACGAGTTGGATATTCCACGAGAGACACCGTCGCACCGCGTCGCTCTCGAAAACGCTCCGAACCCGGTCAGCGAGATCGTCGGCGCGACCGAGCTCATGACGAACTCCTTCCACCACCAGGCGCTCGACGATGTCGCTTCACCGCTGCGCATCGCCGGGCGGGCCGACGATGGTGTCATCGAGGCGGTATGGCACCCCGGCATGTCGTTCGGGATCGGCGTGCAGTGGCATCCGGAAGGACACGCCGCCACCTTGCCGGAGCACGCCCGCCTGTTCAGCGCGCTGGTCGAAGCCGCCAGGACGCCCACGACCGTCTGATCACAGCAGACAAACGACAAAGCGGCCGGGAGCACGCATGCTCCCGGCCGCTTTTCGCTTCACCGTTGGTCGGTCGATTGATCAGGCAACCGTGCGCGCCACCTCGGCGGGCGGTGGCGCGACCTCGACGCCATCCGGTTCGAAGTTGCGCGTCTTGCGGAAGAACTCATCCGGCATCGCAGCCTTCAACACGTCGTCCATTGTTTCCGCGAGGACGAAGGTCACATCCTTGTGCAGCTCCTCCGGGAGCTCATCGAGATCGACCTCGTTCCGCTTCGGCAGGATGAACGTCGTGATCCCGGCCCGCTGCGCCGCCAAGGCCTTCTGCTTGATCCCGCCAACCGGCAGCACCTGCCCGCGCAGCGTGATCTCGCCCGTCATGGCAACATCGTCACGCACCGGCACGTTCGACAGCAGCGAGATGAGCGCGGTCGTCATCGCCGTGCCCGCCGACGGCCCGTCCTTCGGGATCGCGCCAGCCGGCACGTGCAGGTGAATGTCCGACGACTCGTAGAAGGACGGATCGAGTCCCAGATCCTTCGCGCGAGACCTGACGTAGGCCATCGCGGCCGATGCCGATTCCTTCATCACGTCACCGAGCTGGCCGGTGATCGTCATCGAGCCCTTGCCCGGCATGCGGGTGGCCTCGATGAACATGATGTCGCCGCCGACGCCGGTCACGCCGACGCCGATCGAGACGCCCGGCAGCGCCGTGCGCGCCGCTCGCTCCTCGTAGAAGTAGCGCGGCCGACCGAGGTACTCGCGAATCTCGGCAACGTCGATCTTGCTCGGCAGCTCCTCGTCCTGCGCCTTCGCTGTCGCGAGCTTCCGCGCCACCGTGCCAATCTCGCGCTCGAGGTTCCGAACGCCCGCCTCGCGGGTGTAGTGCTGGATGATCTCCATCAGCGCCTCGTCCGTCCATTCGACCGCGACGTCCTGCACGCCGTTGGCCTTCATCTGCTTCGGCACGAGGTACTTCCGCGCGATGTTGCGCTTGTCCTCGTCCGTGTAGCCGCTCAGCTCCAGGATCTCCATCCGGTCGCGCAGCGGCGCCGGAATCTGGTCGAGAAAGTTGGCCGTCGCGATGAACATGACCTGCGACAGGTCGAAGGCAACGTCGAGGTAGTGATCCCGGAAGCTGTCGTTCTGCTCCGGATCCAGCACCTCCAGCAGGGCCGACGAGGGATCACCCCGCCAGTCGCTGCCGAGCTTGTCGACTTCGTCCAACACGAACACCGGATCCTTGGTCCCCGCCCGCCGGATCGCCTGGACGATGCGCCCCGGCATCGCGCCGACGTAGGTCCGCCGGTGACCACGAATTTCCGACTCGTCACGGACGCCGCCCAGCGACATCCGGGTCATCTCGCGACCCAGCGCCCGCGCGATCGACTGCGCCAGGCTCGTCTTGCCCACACCGGGCGCGCCAACGAAGCACAGGATCGGCTCGCGGTGCACGAGCGGCTCGTCGCTGTTTGCCGCCGCCTCCTGCTTCAGCTTGCGCACGGCAAGATACTCAAGAATCCGGTCCTTGATCCGGTCGAGCCCGTAGTGGTCCTCGTCCAGGGTCTCCCGCGCCTTCTTGATGTCGATCTCGCCCTCCGTGGTGATATTCCACGGCAAGGACGTCAACCAGTCGAGGTACGTCTTGATCACGCCGTACTCGGCGGCCGCCGGCGGCAGCTTCGAGAGGCGATCCAGCTCACGCCGGGCCTCCTTCTCCGCCTCCTCGGGCATGCCGGACGAATCGATCTTCTCTCGAAGCTGGTTGACCTCCGCTTCGGTCTCGCTCTCCTCGCCGAGCTCCCGCTGAATCGCCTTCATCTGCTCGCGCAGGAAGTATTCACGCTGCGACTTCGACATCTCGTCCTGGACGTCGGTCTGAATCTTCCGGCCCAGCTCGAGAACGTCGAGCTCCTTGGTGATGAACGTGTTCAGCTCACGCAGCTTCGCGCTCGTGGGGTCCATCTCCAGCAGCCGCTGCCGCTCCTCCGGCTCCATGCGCAGGTTCGACGCGATCAGGTACACGAGGTGACGCGGATCGTCATCGACGTTCAACGCCGCCGTCACCAGCTCCTCCGGCAGGTGCGGGACCAGGCCCACCAGCCGCTGGAACAGGTCGATCGCGTTTCGCGACAGCGCCTCGACCTCGACCGACTCCTCGGCCGGCTCCGGCACCCGCGCCACCCGGGCCTTCAGGAACGGCTCCTCCTGCACGACTTCGAGCACCTTCATTCGCTCGATGCCCTGCACCGCGAGCCGCACCGTGCCGTCGGGCACGCGCATCATCTGATGGATCGTCGCGATCGTGCCGACTTCGAGGATGTCATCGGGACCCGCATTCTCGTTCTCGGCGTCCTTTTGCAGCACCATTGCCACCGTGCGATCGCCAGCCATCACGTCATCGATCAGGCGGAGCGAGCGCGGCAGCGCCGCGGCCAGCGGCACCAGCGTCTGCGGGAACACCACCGTGCCGCGCAGCGGCAACAGCGGCAGGATCTGCTCATCCGGCGTCTCGGACTCCTCGCCCGTGACCTCCGTCGGCGCAACCTGCTCTTCGGCGTTCGCCTGCGTCTCGGGCTGCTCGGTCACCTCGGCCACCGGCTCCTCGAGCTGCTCGTTCAGGTTCTTTTGCTCATCATTCGTCATGATCGCTCACTCTCTTCCTCGATCGGCCGGTTGGCGTCACGAACCTCGACGGATCGCGGCCGGCGGCGCGGGAGGGAGACGGTCAACAGACCGTTCTGGTAATCGGCGCGTGTCTCATCCCACTCGATGTCGAACGGGATTGTCACCTCCGCATAAAACGGGCCGAACGGAATCCTGGCTTCGTACCACGACAGGCAGTGGTCTGCCTGCCGGCGCGGACGAGTCCCCCGGATGGCGAGCGCGTCGCCCTCGACGACGACCTCGATGTCGTCGGCGTCCATCCCGGCCAGCTCGGCCACCACCTCGAACGAGGCATCGGTGGCGTACACGTCCAGCGCTGGCCGCCAGACCTGCGCCGAGCGCGCGGCCGCCGTCCGCTGTCCGGAAACGAGGCTCCGCACGATGTCATCTATCTCACTCGACCGCCGCGGCATTGGCCGCGCGCGG
>JAEVYR010000378.1 GCA_023392645.1 Chloroflexota bacterium
GCGAAAGCCCGCCCACGGAGGGGCGGGCCCACCGGGTAGCCGGTGAGTCGAGCGCATGCCGGCGAGGTGGCGGACGAGCGAAAGCCCGCCCACGGAGGGGCGGGCCCACCAGATTTGGGAAGGCCCACCAGAAACGGGGCGGGCCCACCAATTGCTCCGGACCGACGTCTCGCTAGACCGGCTCCGCGCCCTCGGCGAGGTTCCAGTTGGCGATGTTCCAGTAGTTGTAGCTGAACGCGCCGAGCGCGAGGTTCTCCTCGTTCAGGCGGTTGCCAATGCCGGTGCGGGAGCCGACCACGACCAGCGGCAGGATGACGTTGTTGTTGATCAGCATGTCGTTCATCTGGATGAACAGGTCGGCCAGCTTCTCCGGGTCCGGCTCGGTGCGCGATGCGTCGAGCAGCGCGTCGAAGTCCTTGTTGACCCAGCGGCTGTAGTTCTGGCCCTGCCACTCGTTGCTCTTCTGGGCGACGTTGAAGTTGTCCTCGCCGGCGTACCACCCCTCCATGTAGCTGATCGGTGTCGGATTGGTCGGCACCGACTGGTACATGTCGAAGTCCCAGTAGAAGTGGCTGATGTTCTGCTCGTTGCCGGCGGCGGAGTCGAAGTAGATGCCGGCGTCGATCTGCTCGAGCTGGACGGCGATGCCGATGTCCTCGAGGTTGCTCTTGACGACGGCCTGCGTCTTCTGGCGCACCTGGTTGACCGAGGTGGCGTAGACGACCTTCAGCTCGACGCCGTCCTTGGCGCGGGTGCCGTCACCGGTCCAGCCGGCATCCTCGAGCATCTGGTTGGCGGCGTCGGCGTCGTAGGTGAAGTCGGTGTTGGGCGACTCCAGCGCCGGGATACCGGAGAGGATGTTCTTCGCCGCCGGGTTGCCCTCGCCGTAGAACTCGTTCGCGATCTGCTCGCGGTTGACGGCGGAGCAGATTGCCTGGCGGACGGCGTCGTCGGTCAGGAACGGGTGCGGGGTGTTGATTTCCGAGCGCTGGCCGTCGACCTCGGTGTTGGGGTCGGAGAAGTTGAAGTTGATGCGCTCGACGTTGGCGCCGGGGGTGACCTTGGCGATGCCGGTGGTGTTGTCGCCCGCCATCATGTCGTTGATGATGGCTGGTTCGACCTGGAGGTTCCAGGCGAAGTCGTACTCGCCGGTCTGGATCACGGCGCGGGCGGCCGAGGCGGCGTCGCCACCACCCTTGAGCAGCACGCGGCCGAAGAAGGGCTTGTTGGGCTCGCGGTAGTTCTCGTTCGGCACGTAGGTGACCGAATCGTTGGGCGAGAAGCTCTCGACGACGTACGGCCCGGTGCCGATCGGGTTGAGCGCGTAGGCGTCGTTGGCCTCCTGGCCGCCGCCCTCGAGGATGTGCTTCGGATAGACGTAGCCGGTGCTGGTGCCGGCGTGGGCCTCGAACCAGTTCGGGTTCGGCGACGAGAAGGTGACGGTGACGGTGACGTCGTCGACGGCCTCGATGTTCTCGATCGGCTCGAAGCTGCCGTAGTTGACCGAGGCGTTGTCCTTGTCCATCACCCACTGCCAGGTGAAGACGACGTCGTCGGCGGTGAAGGGCTCGCCGTCGCTCCAGGTGACGCCCTCGAGGAGGTTGTAGGTGACGCTGGTGAGGTCTTCGGCGAGCAGGCCGTTCTCGACCGACGGGACCTCCTTGACCAGGTTGGGGGTCAGGGTGGCGTCGGGGAGGTAGTGCATCAGCGGCTCGACGACGATGCAGGAGGCGAGGAAGTCCTTGACGCCGACGGCGACGAGCGGGCTGAGGAGGCTGGGCGCCTGCCACTGGATGAGGCGAACGTCGCCGCCCTCGCCGCGGGTCTGGTTTTCGGTGCCGACTTCGGGGCGGCCGGAGGCGCCGGCGGCGGGGGTGGCATCCTGCGCGGCGAAGGCGAAGCCGCCGAGGGGTTTGGCGCTGGCGGCGCCGGCGTTGGCGAGGAAGGCGGCGCCACCGACGCCGAGGGCGCTGAGGGCGGCGCGCTCGGTGAACTGGCGGCGGGTGACCTTGCCGGCCTTGTAGTCGTCGAACAGCGCGCGCAGCGCCGAGGTGCGGGGATTCTGCTGGTGAGTCATATCCTGCGAATACTCCCTGCGCGCCGTGGCATGGCACGGCGTCGCGATGCTGAGAGGTGACGGGGTCCCACGCCGGCACCGTGCCGGGTCGTGGAGATGATCGCCGAAACGGTTCCTGTCGGGGAGGCGCGTCGTCGAGCATCCCGTCATGTCCTCGCTCATAGAGACGGTGGAAGTGTAGGACGTGGCGTCGGGGCGCGGCAACTCCCGGTTTGGACGGGTGTGCCGGGAGGGGCGCGGTTGCCGCGGCGGGATCGAGCGGAGGGTCCGTCTCGGGGGTGGAGGGTGCGGCCCTCTCCCCGCTCGCCGGCGCGGTCGGGGTCGAGAAGGCGGCCAACGCGAACAACCTGGCCGGTGGCCGCCTTCTCCGATTTGCCCGGAACGGCGGGGGTTTGACCCGGCCAGGTTTCGCCCGAAACGGGGCCGCCTTCTCGGGTCGCGGCGAAGGCGGCCAAGAGGGCCACGTTGTCGGGTATGGGGTCGTTGGCCATCTTCAAGGGATCGATGATCCCGTTCGTCTACGTCTCGAACCACATGTCGCTCCGTTCGAGCCAGCTTTCTCGAATTTGATAGCTTTCCATCATCAGCAAGTGAAGAGCCTGCACCCGAGCTGCGGAACGTGTTTTCGGAGAGCACGATCAGCTCATCGGTTTGATCTGCGCTTCGATAAAGGCGATCTCGTCAGCATCGAGGTTGTACTTGGCGTAGAGCTGCTGGTCGATATCGGCAAGTGGCTTCGACCAGTCGATGTCCGACGCGCTCGAAAAATCCTGGAGCGGGACGTACTTCCAGACCCGAGCAGGGTTATGCTGAGTGATCTTCAAGACCCCAAGGAGAGCGCGCGCGAACTTGGTTTTCACATACTTCAGACACGCCTCAGCTTGATCCTGGCTGTCAAACGCGCCAATGGTAATGAACGTTTGCGTGACCGCCACGTTCGGTCCCAGAACGCATGGCACGCCCACCCCGCCTAGATCGACCGATCCATTTGAAGCCGGGATCGCGACTTTGTGCTTTTCGAACGCACCGGGTCCCGAAACGTAGTCTTTGCGGATCCATCTGGTTTGGCGCTTGTTCTTGATTAGGCCGAGTACTTGGATATATTCAAGCCCATCATCGGGTCGTTCTGCGTGATACATGAACGCAAACTGCTCGAACGTGTTCGTGTTCACAAGCGCTGCATTGCCTTCAGGCCTAAGCGCCAGTGCATCGGGGTATTCCTGGTACAACGAGTTCGTGTAGCGATAGGAACGAGAGCTAGTAATCCCGGCATCCTCCAACGAGGCTCCGCCAACCTCAAGCACCTTGTGGAGGATATGGTTGAGTTCAGGGTACTTCGTGAATGTCCCGATGGGCTCGCCCGTGTGGTCCTCGTTGCGGTAAGTCACTGCGATGCCGCCCATGATGTCCGTGCCAGGGAATAGGTCGTTGCTGTTAGGAGCGTAGTGCGGGACAGTGAGATGTTCGTCCGCGAGCATCTTCTCGTTCCACGCCTTCGGCGTGAAGCCGGCATTGAACAGGAAGCGCGCCGGTGTGATGAGCACGGCCTTCTTGCCGACCTCATACGCTGCGTCCATGAACCGATGGTAGACGGGCGTGTCTCGTGTGCCTGCCCCCTGAGCCTCTTCCTGGTACGGCGGATTGCCGATGACGACATCGAATTTCTTGCTCATGATTAGTTCCCATCCGTAAACATTTCGTCGACCACCTGCTGGCGTTCGGTGGGGCTCATCGTTGCCAGGTTCCCCACCTTGAAGTGGCCCGAGTTTTCGATCCAGGCCTTGCGTTCCGGGATACCGCCCGAGACGGCTTCGATGGTAATGCGGTGCAGCAACTTGTCGTGGCTCATCTCGAAGATCTGCGCGGTGAGGATGTGCCGCAGGCGCGCCTCGGGATCGGGGATCGCGTCAGCCAGCCCGGTGTCGAGCCGGCGCACGAGCTCCATCAGGAAAAGCCCAGCGGTGGAGAACAGATCGGCGAACGTCTTCGTCGGGTCCTTGAAGATGCCGGGGTTCTCGGCTTCTAGGGTGTCCACCATCATCTTCACCACGGACTGCGGCGTGAATACGAGCGACGTCTTCTGTTGCGGGATGTAGGCGAAGATATTCTCGCTCTGCGTGTCGTCGAAGTAGTCCGCCAGCGCTTCCTTCTTGTTGAGGAACTCCTGGATCGACTGGTCGAAGACCGCTTCGTCGAACAGGCCGGGGATCGTCGTGATCGTGCCGTCCTCCTCGGCGATCTCCTGACCGTCGCGCAGCAGCCGGAACTCAGCTTCACTGATGCCGGTGATCTCTTCGAACACATCTTCCGGGGTGTAGTCGTCGAAGTTCGACAGCCGAGTGTTCCGGTCGCCGTAGGCCATCAGGAACATTGGGATCGTGCGAGCGAAACCGCGCAGGTGGTCGCGGACCTCGTCCATCGCGCTGTTGGCGCGCTTCTGCTCGGTCTTGGTCACCTCGCGCTCGACGACCTGTGGGACGACCGTGTCCATGACGGTGCTGATGATGGCTGTGACCGCGTCGTAGAGCGCAGCCTTCTCCTCCTCGATACGGGCGTCGACTACAGCGGCGTCAGCCTCCGTGGCTGCAGCCGCACGGTCGTCGTCGAGATGCTTGTTGGCGATCGCGTGGTCGATGTAGGCCCGCTCGACCCGAGCCTTGACCTCCTGCTCGGTGCGCTTGACGTCGCGGTCGATTTGCGCCTTGCTCAGGCCGTAGGTCTCCTTGAGCTCCTCGCGCTTGGCCTCCGTCTTCTTGGTGACGAACGCCGCGAGGTCGCTGGCGACCTTGGTCGCCGGGGTGTCGGGCTCGATCTTGGGGATCTCCTCGACGCTCCAAACCGGCGGGCCGAGTTCGGCGACCTTCGGGTTGATGACCGTCTCCTTGTCGATCTGCACGTTGCCGTCGCTGTCGGTGACCGGAGGGGGATGCGGGACGTTGATGGTGCCCTTCTTGGTCTTGCCCGACGCCTCCTTGGCGGTGGGGAGCTTCTCCAGGATTTCCTTGACGTGCTCGGAGTAGCGGAAGATGCCCGAGACGTTGTCGAACAGCAGGTTGGACAGGAAGCCGCGACGAACGACCTCGCGCGCCTTGAAGACCTGGGGGAAGGTGAGGACCTGGGCGGCGTTGAGCTCGACCATGCGACCCTCGGCGTCCTCGCCGATCACGGGGAAGAAGTTGAGCAGCCGACGGATGTTCTCCTGACGCATGTTCTGGTCCAAGGACGGGTTCGGGCTCAGGTTATTGGCGAAGGCATCGAATACGGTGAGTGTCCGCTCGGGCGCGAAGTCGAAGATGTACGCGTTCCTCTTCTGGAAGACCGTTCCAGCGCGCTCGAACGTGCAAGGATTTTGCGCGCGAAACGCAGCCTGCATGTAGCGCGCGGGCGAGGTGACGTTCGAGAGCATGATCACCGCGGTCCACTCGGGCACGGTGACGCCGGTGGTGAGCTGGCCGACGGAGAGCGTGATGGTCTTGCCGCCGGTACGCTCCGCTTCAGCGATCGCCTCGCGCACCGTGTCCAGCGACTTCCCGATAGCGACTGGGTCGGCTTCGTCGGAGCGGCCGTCGCCCGCGGCGAGGACCACCGTGTAGTCCTTGAAGACGTCGTGCTTCTTCAGGAGCTTTTCGAGCGCCTTGGCCGACGCGACACGGTCCAGCAACCAAAATGAGTGCCGGATCTCGTCGCGCAGTTCCGGCGTGGAGAACGGGTACTTCTCGTTGGTCGTCAGGCAGTCGAGGAACTTCTCGACATCCGCCTCGTGCTCGAAGAAGCCGCTCTCCTTCGTGCTGAAGAACTCGCCGAGGTCGAAGGTGTAGTCGATGTTGGCTTCGTCTTCGTCGATGGCGACGCCGACGGCGAGTTGGTCGGAGATCATGCGCGAAACCTGATAGGTCAGCATGTTGAGCGTCGGGAGCGCGTCGTACGGGTTCTCCGCCGCGTCATCATCCCAATTCTTGCGGGCGGCCTGCTCGTCTTCGTAGGTCCAGTTGAAGATCTGGTCCGCGCCGAACTTGCCGGAGGCCAGCGCCTTGAACGGTGTGCCGGACAGGTGCAGGGTCCGCGAGCGTTTGATCTGGTCGAACGCGACATCCGTCTTCGTCGTGTCGACGCCTTCGTGGGCTTCGTCGATGACGAGCAGGTCCCAGTCCAGGTCGGCGATGTGCCTGAGCTTGTCGTATGGCCCGCCGAAGTAGCGAGAGCCCTTGAGATCCTGGAGCGAGACGAACTCGATGATGCGTGGGTCATGATCAATCTGGGCGCGACTGTGGGCTACCCACTGCGCGCGAGTCATCGGTGTGCGCTTGTCGAGCGACGGGGACTCGGACACGAAGACATACGTTGTCTGGTGCCCGATGAATCGGGCGAAGTCGTCGTACCACGAGTTGGCGATCGCCGGACGATTGGTGACGATGAGCGCTTTCCGCACTCCGAGTTCACGCATGAGGTCGTAGGTCGTAAGCGTCTTGCCGAACCGCGGCTTGGCATTCCAGAGGACTTCTTCGCAACCGTTCTGGTAGGCGGCGAGCGCCTGGTCGACGGCGGCTTGCTGCTCGGGGCGGAGCACGTAGTCGTCCTGGTCGAGCCGCTGGAAGTCGCTGAAGTCCTGTCCCGCGAAGTCGTTGAAGTACTGCAACGACGACTTCGGCGCGCCTTCGAAACGGTGCCACTCGGTACGTCTGGGCGTGATCTCGCGCTGGACGCCTTGCTGGCGCAAGAATGCGTGGAAGTCCTTGTCTGTGAAGCGCCCGCCCGATTCAGAGGTGAAGAGCGCGCGACGCGCCCACTTCTTGAGCTTTCTGACGTAGAGCTGCGACGCCTGCTGCTCGATGCGCTTGTCGGCGCTGGCCTGTTCGGTGTAACCGATCTTCTCCCAACCCCGGTACTTGGGGATGTCGGGCGTCGTCCACGAGTAGATGAGAGGAATGATCTCGCGATATGTTTTGATGTTCGGACTAGACATCGACCTTCACCTCCTTGTGTACGTGATCAATACGACACGGCTCGAACTTGGCGTAGATGGTGAAATCAAAAGCACCTCGGTTCGCTCCGCGCAGCGAATCAAGGGTGAAGGGCTCCCGTTGGACCGTGCCGGGAACGTTGAGCAGCCGGTGCCACCAGGAGAGCTCGATCAGCTGACCTGAGGGATCGAGGCCGGTAAGAGTGTTTCCTTGGCGTATGTTCGTGTCGATTAGATATGTTGCCGCGCGCCGCAGGTTCGTGCGGGGACCGCAACTGACGCCGTTTCGCTCATGGAAGTGGATGAACTCGGTCAGCAACGTTGCCTTCGCACCCTCGTGGTTGTCCGCGAGGAGTTCGACGCCGTATATCGAAGCGAGTGCGAAGAGAGATTCCGTGGGCCAGAACTCGGGCTGATAGCGCCGCTTGATCGCTCGAAGCTTGCGTTGGAGGATCGCGACGAGAAAATTGCCGTCGCCAGCGGCGGGCTCGAAGAAGGTCTTGTCTACGAACTGGGGGCCCGTCTCGAGCTCCGTTCGGACGAGGTCGAGCATCTCGTTGACCATGTGGTGCGGTGTGAACACCTCGCCATAGGTCTTCACGCGGTGGCGGGACTTGACCAATTGCTTGCTCTCTGCGCTGCGTGCCGCAGCGTTCGCAGATTTGATGGGCCGCGACTGCGTGGACCTGGATTTCGTCGTCATGAATCCTCGTTTTTCTCGGCAGGCGTGCAGTTGACATGTACCCGAAAGTGTATGCGAGCTGGGTGTTGCAAGGTTCCGAAAACGCTTGGTACTCCGCACAAAGACGGATCGCCGCTCACTGCGAGTATGACGACACCGGATGGCCGACGAGCCTCGTAAACTCCACCCTGGACGAACGAACGCGCGGTCCACCAACTGGGCGTGCACGCACTCGACACCGACTGTCTGCGTGATCTGTTCCAAGGTGCGAACCTTTCGTCCCGGCCTGACTGACTTGATCATGAGGTCATGGATGTCTCGCGAATCAGACGTTTTCCTCGCTCTCGAGTTTGTTGTTTTCTGTCCGTTTCAATCATAGATCACCGGACACCAAAACGCCCGGTGGATCGCTCTGCCGGGCGTTCTCTTCTCCAAGGCTGCCGACGACCCCTGCGTATGGATTTCTGGCAGCCTCGACGGTCGGGTCGTGCCGGGCCCGGTGG
>JAEVYR010000389.1 GCA_023392645.1 Chloroflexota bacterium
GATCGTCGGCAGCGTCAGTTGTGTATAAGTGACAGCGAGCGCCCGGGTTTGCGCGGCCAGGTTGACCTGCATCGCGTAGTCCTCGGCCATGCCCTTCTCGAGCCCGCCGCTGGCGTTGAGCACCAGCAGGTCGAGATGACCTGGATCGCGGGCGACCTGTGCGAACATCGCCACCGTTTGCTCCGCGTTGGTGAGATCCGCCTGGGCAATCCAGCCCCTCCGGCCGGCCGCCTCGACGTCGGCAACGACCGCCTCAGCCCGCTTCGCCTTGTTGCGGTAGTTGACGACCACATCGCAGCCACGCGCGGCGAGAAAGCGCGCGGTCGCCGCGCCCACTCCGCGCGACGCACCAGTCACCAGCGCGACCTTCGCACTCCTCGCATCCATGACGTCCCTCCCGCGCCAGACCAACCAATCGGGCGATCATAGCATCACGCCGCGAGGAGACGCTCCGGCATCAGCGGATCTGCTCGACCTCCTCCACCTGTCCCGAGGCGGCGGCTCTCACGGCGGCTTCCATGAGGGCGAGGGTACCGAGGTTGTGCCGACCGGACGTCTCCGGCTCCACCCCGCGCCTGATCGCGTCGGCGAAGGCAACGAGCCCGGCCGACCGCCCCCAGACCCTCGGCGACTCCAGGGGAACGGCCCGCTCGGCTTCGCCGATCGGGGTTACCGTGACCGCGTCGCCACTCGTGCCGGCCTCGCCCCCCTCTCGCGAGGTGAAGAAGATGTTGGCGTGCTCGGCCTCGATGTTCCACTCACCCGCCCAGAACGTGGGCGCGCCGGTGCTGATCCAGCTTCCGCGATAGGAAACGACCAGGCCATCGAGAAACTCGATGGTGAGCACGGCCGATGCCTCTTCCCGGAACTTGCTCCAGGGCGGATCGGTCACCTGTGCGTGGACCCTGGCGGCCTCGCGACCAAGGACCAGGCGCATCAGGTCGAAATGATGAATCGCCATGTCGAACAACAGCGGATGCGCGATGTCGTAGTGGCGGTGGCCGCCTTTCGCGACGTTGTTCGCGTACTTGCGAAAATCGACGCGCACCGTGCCAACCGGCCCATAGGTCTTGTTGGCCACCAGCTCCGTCGCCTTGCGCACCGCCGGGTAGTGCCGGTACTGCTGGCTCACCATCAGGACCCGGCCGGTCTTCTCGGCCACGGCGACTCCCGCACGAGCCTCTTCGAGCGAAATCGCGAACGGCTTCTCAACCAGCACGTGCTTGCCGGCCTCCATCGCCTCGATCGCGAGGGGCACGTGCGCGAGCTGTGGCGCGGTGACAAGCAGCGCATCCGCATCGACCCGCGAGAACGCCTCATCGATCGAGGTGAAACAGCGATCGGCCGGCAACCCCAACTGTTCCCGGGCCTTTTCGAGGGTCGGCTCGTGGGCATCGACCCATGCCACCCGCTCGATCTCCTTCACCGGACCGAAAGCGTTTTGCTCCCAGTCGACGCCCCATCCCCCGAGCCCCACATGCACCAGTTTCACGGTCATCCACTATCCTTTCGACCACGTTCCACGCCTCGATCCGGGCGTCATCGCGCGGCGGCCGACCACGTCGGCCTGCCCGGATCACGCATGCCCGGCCCGGCGGGGCCTATTGCCAACCCTCGGTTGCGATTCTCGCATGAGTGTATTCGCTGCACGACGTATCGCGGCCACAGTCCGGTCGACACCGCTCCTCTCCTCACAGGTCATGGTCCTCGCCGGCCGGGGCATCGCGCCGGGATGTGGGGCAATCCCGCACGGATCTTCCCCTCGCCTAATCCAGGCCTAATCCGCGACCGCGACGATGATCATGCCGGGATCGATGGCGATCCTGGCCGCAGGTACACCCAGGAGCATCCGCCATGCAGCACCGCCGTTCCCTTGCCGTCTCGCTGATCGTCACGCTGGCCCTCGCGGTCGCCGTGCTGATCGCCCGCGAACAGTTGGTGACCACCGGCGAGGCCGACACCGCCCCGGCCGCCGTCACCGCCACCGCCACCGAAATTCCACTCGTCAATCTCGTCCAGACCGCCGACGGGCGACAGGTCGTCGTCCCGGCCGGCAGCCTCGACCAGCAGGGGTACGAGGACGAGGATCACGACGACGATGACCATGAGGACAATGATCACGAGGACGACGATGACTAACACGAATCACGACACCGGCGCGGGCTCGGATTGGCGCGCCGCTCGCGTGCGCCGGCTGACCGATCCGCTCGGCGCCAACGGGCAGCGACAGACCGGCAAGCGCATCCGACGCGAGCGGGTGGCACGGCGCACGCTGCTGACCGCGGCGGTCGCCGCCTTCATGGCGCTGCTCGCGACCATCGCGGGTGGCGCCTCACCTGGACAGCAGGCCACGACGCCGGACACCAGCGCCATCGTCTACGCCGTCGCCCCGGACGGCACCGTTCAGCAGGTGCGAATCGTCGACCGGGAGGTCGCCCAGATCCGGACGCGCTCATCGTGAGCCGCACACGCTCCGGGTCCCTCCCGGCGATGGGCACCACCATCATGCTGACCGGCATCGACATCGAGCCGGAGACCTTCGAGCGCGCGCTGACCGATGCCCACACGCTCGCCGACACGTGGGAGGACCGCTTCAGCCGCTTCCGGCCGCTGAGCCAGCTCAGCCGCCTCAACGCGGTGGCCGGCGAGCCGGTCTCGGTCGATGCGACATTCCTCGACCTGCTCGACACCGCCCGCGGCGCCGTGATTCGCACCGGCGGCCGGTTCGACCCATCGATCCTGCCCGGGCTGGAGGCCGCCGGCTACGACGCGACGTTCGACACCGTGCGCATGCGGACCGCTACGCTGGATCGGCCCGCCGTACCTGCCGCCGGCGTCGCGGCCTGGCGGCAGATCCGCATTGACCGCACCGACGGCACGGCGGCGCTGCCGCCCGGCATGCGCATCGACCTCGGCGGCATCGCCAAGGGCGCGTTCGTCGACGCTCTCGCCGAACGCCTCGCCGGCTGGCCCGGTGGCTGCGTCGACGCCGGTGGCGACCTGCGCGTGTGGGGCCAGGCCCCCACCGACGATGGCTGGGTCGTTGGTATCGAAGATCCCGCCCGGGCCGGCATCGACCTCGCGGCGGTGATCGCCGCGCCGCCGCTCTGCGCCGCCGTCGCGACCTCATCGCCGAACCGAAGGCACTGGGACGTGAACGGCGAGGCGCGACATCACCTGATCGATCCGGCCACCGGGCGACCGCTCGCGTTGCCGGTGGCGTCGGTGACCGTGCTGGCGCCGACCGCGACCGCGGCCGAGGTCGCCACCAAGGCCCTGCTGGTCGGCATCGCCCGCGGCGACGCGCCCGACCTGGTCGATGGCGGGCTCGCCGTCACTATCGACCACGATAACCAGATCGAATGGATCACGAGGACGCCATCATGAAACGCCGGGTCATCCTGCCGGGACGCGTCGTTGCCCCGCCCGAGGTCGACGGTACGCTCGCCGGGCTGCTGCTCGCCAGCGGCGCCATCGTCATCGCAGCGATGGTCGCCGCGTCGCTGCTGTTTGGGTGGTCGCCGAGCCCGCTCACCTGGTACATCACCCGCGCCGCGGGGATCGTCCTCTACCTGCTTACCTGGCTGATCATGATGCTCGGCCTGGGGCTCACCACCCGCTTGGCCAACACCGCCATCGGGCGCGGCCTCACCTACAGCCTCCACGCCTATGCCTTCCATCTCTGGTACGGCTTCCTGATGCTGCACATGCTCAGCCTCGCGATCGACCCGACTCAGACGTTCGGCCTGCGCGAGCTGCTGGTGCCGTTCGCCAGCGACGTGCGCCAACCGTGGACCGGGCTCGGCGTGATCGCCGCCGAGATCAGCGTCGTGATCGGCGCCAGCTTCGCGGCGCGACGGGTGATCGGCTTCCGCGCCTGGCGGGCGATGCACTGGCTCGCCTTCCCCGTCTTCGTGATCGGACTGGCGCACGGCGTCGGCGCCGGCACCGACAGCGACAACCCGGCCGGCCTGCTCCTCTACCTCGTCACCGCCGGCACGGTCGTCTACGCCACCGTTTTCCGGCTGCTGACGGTGCGCCACCACTATTCGTGGCGCGCGCCGGTCCCCGCTCCGGAGACGCCGCATGACCGGTTCACGCCCGAGACGCGGCCGCATGACGACCCCATCGAACCGGCGTCCGGACGGGTGCGACGGCAGGCACCACACTCGCCCCGGCTCAGCCGGTAAACTGGCGTCATGCGCATCCTGATTGTCGAGGACGAGCAGCGCCTCACCCAGCTCATGTCCCGCGTGCTCAGCCAGGAGTGGTTCGACGTCGAGATCGCCCACGATGGCCTCACCGGGCTCGACCTCGCCCTCGGCGGCGGTTTCGACGCGATCGTCGTCGACCGCATGTTGCCCGGACTCGATGGCGTCGACCTGATCCGCGAGCTGCGGGCTGCCCGCGTTTCCACCCCCGCGCTGATGTTGACCGCCCGCACCGAGCTGGGCGAGCGCGTCGAGGGGCTCAATGCCGGCGCGGACGACTACCTCGGCAAGCCGTTCGCGTTCGAGGAGCTCATCGCCCGGCTCCACGCCCTCGCCCGCCGGACCGACCGCCCTCTGCTCGACGCGGTGATCGAGGTCGGGCCGGTCCGCATCGACCTCGCCGGCGGCACCGTCACCTGCGACGGCGAGACCGTCGCCCTCACCCGACGCGAGTTCGCGCTGCTGGAAGCGCTCGCGCGCAACCGGGGACAGATACTCAGCCGCGACCAGCTCTTGGAGAAGGTCTGGGGCTACGACGCCGATCCGCAAGGCAACGTGATCGAGTTCAACATCCACCACATCCGCCGCAAGATCGCCGCGACCTGTCCCGATGCCCCGCCCGTGATCACCACCGTGCGGGGCGCCGGCTATCTCATGCCGGGCGCCTGACGGTGTTCGCCTCGGTCGGTCGCCGGTTGGCGCTGCTCAACGTCGCCGTGGTGGTCCTGGTGATCGCCGTCACGGGCGCTGGCACCTGGCTGCTGCTGCGGCAGAGCCTGATCCGCGAGGCCGATGCCGCGCTGGAGGACCGGATCAAGGCCGTCGAGAATATCTGGGAGCCGCGGCTCACCGGTGAGGAGGCGATACCAGCGGGGGGTGGCGATGGTGAGCAGGAGGAAGAAGACGACGACGATCACCATATCCTCGAAAGTGGCGACATCCTCGTCTTTGTCTTCGATCGGGATGGAAAGCTGGTCGGCAACGAGCGTGACGTGCGGATTGCGGGTGTGCCGGTGACCGCCGCCGTCCAGCGCGCGACCGACGGCCACGACGATACGCGTATCGTCGAGATCGACGGCGAGCGCGTACGCATCCGCACCGAACCGATCGAAGAGCACGGCGCCCCGATCGGCGCGATCCAGGCGATCCGCTCGGAGCGCCAGCACGACGAGGAGCTGCGGCTGGTCGGGCTGGCGAGCCTGATCGGTGTCGGCGCCGGCATGCTGATCGCGCTACCCTCCGGTCTCTTTCTGTCATACCGGGCGATGCGGCCGATCGACACCGCCTTCCAGCAACAACGATCGTTCGTTGCCGATGCCAGCCACGAGCTGCGCACGCCATTGACCGTGCTGCGCGCCAACGCCGAGATGGTTCGGCGGCTGCCCGATCCCGGCCGAGACGAGGTGCGGGCCGAGATGGGCGAGATGCTGCGGGAGATCGACACCATGACGCACCTGGTGAACGACCTGCTGGCGCTGGCTCGCGTCGACGACGCCACCGGTGAGGTCGAGATGGAGGCGATCGACCTGCGCGAGGTCGCCGACGCGGCGGCGCGGTCGATGCGGCCGCGGGCCGGCGCCGCCGGTGTCACCATCGCGGTCGACGTGCCGCAGCACCTGACCGTCACGGCGAGCCGCGCCATGGTCGAGCAAATCCTGCGCATCCTGCTCGATAACGCCATCACCTACACCCACCGGGGCGACCGCGTCGGCGTTTCAGCGACGCGTGACGGGAAGCAGGCGCGCATCTGCGTGCGGGATCACGGACCCGGCATCGACCCGGCCGACCAGCCGCGCGTCTTCGACCGGTTCTATCGGGCCGACCCGGCCCGGGCGCGACACACGGGCGGCAGCGGGCTGGGTCTGGCCATCGCACGGTCGCTGACGCGCGCCCTCGGCGGCGAGATCGCGCTGGAGAGCCTGCCCGGCGCGGGCACCACCGTCTGCGTCACATTGCCGGCAAGCGCGTGACGGCGACACGGCACCCATGCCGGACCGCCTGCCGAACGCTCGTCGCTTCCCACGCCAATGCAGGACCGTCACGTTCGCATGACACCGTACCGCATGCCAACCGGCTGCTAGGATCGGTGACAGGAGGTGCGACGATGCGCGCGATGATGCTGGAACGACCGGGCGAGCCGCTGCGGATGCGAGAGGTGCCGGATCCGGTGCCCGGCACGGGGCAGGTACGGCTGAAGATCCACGTCTGTGGGGTGTGCCGGACCGATCTCCACCTGGTCGACGGCGAATTGCCCGATCCGAAGCTGCCGGTGATCCCCGGGCACCAGATCGTCGGCACGGTGGTCGAGACCGGACCCGGCGTGACGCTGCACGCGGTCGGCGACCGCGTCGGCGTGCCGTGGCTGGGGTGGACCTGCGGCGGGTGCCGCTACTGCCGGAGCGGGCAGGAGAACCTGTGCGATTTCGCCCGCTTCACCGGCTACACGCTCGATGGCGGGTACGCCGAGGAGACCGTCGCCGACGAACGCTACTGCTTCCCGATCCCCCGCGCCTACCCTGACCTGGCAGCGGCGCCGCTGCTGTGCGCCGGGCTGATCGGCTACCGCTCGTACCGGATGACCGGCGACGCCGAGGTGCTCGGCTTCTATGGATTCGGCTCGGCGGCGCACCTGATCGCACAGGTGGCGGCCCACGAGGGGAAGCGCGTGTTCGCCTTCACCCGGCCGGGCGACGCCGAGGCGCAGGCGTTCGCGCGGGACAACGGGGCGATCTGGGCGGGCGGCACCGACGAGGCGCCGCCGGAGCCGCTTGACGCGGCGATCATCTTCGCGCCGGCCGGCGAGCTGGTGCCGCTGGCGCTGCGGAGCGTGCGCAAGGGCGGCGTCGTTGTTTGCGCGGGGATTCACATGAGCGACATCCCCAGCTTCCCCTATGACATCCTCTGGGGCGAGCGTCAGCTACGGTCGGTGGCCAACCTGACGCGGGAGGACGGCGAGCGGTTCCTGCGGATCGCGCCGGAGGTGCCGGTCCGCAGCGAGGTCACGGTCTACCCGCTGGCGGAAGCCAACGAGGCGCTGGACGACCTGCGCTCCGGCCGCCTCAGCGGCGCGGCGGTGTTGCAGGTCACCGAGGAGTCGGCCTGACGAGAGGCTCGCCCGGATTCGGTGCAGGACGCGCCGCGAGCAGCGAGAACGTGCGGGCACACTCGGCCCCTGCTGCCGGCTGGCGGCCCGCCCCGGACGACATTGCCATAATGGATCGCTGTTCCACCGATAGTGTAGTCGATTTCGCGGGCAGGTGCGGCTGGCATGCCCGGCCGCCTGTCAGGATCGAGCGAGGGAGTACGACAATGCGGACGGTCCTGTGCGACCTCGATGGGGTAATTCGCGACTGGTCGGGGCAGGATGCCGCCGGCATCGAGCGACGGTTCGGCCTGCCGCCGGGGGAGATCGCGGGCGTCGCGTTCGACCCCGAGCTGCTGTTTCCCGCCATCACCGGCGACGTCACCGACGAGACATGGCGCCGGCGGATCGTCGACCGGCTGCAAGCGCGTCACCCGAACGTCGATGCCGGCGGAGCGATCGCGGCGTGGTCGGAACCCATCGGCGCGATCGATGAAGCGGCGCTGGCGCTGGTCCAGGTTGCCCGCCAGCGGGTGCCGGTCGTGCTCGTCACCAACGCCACCTCGCGACTCGACCGCGATCTCGCCCGGCTGGGCGTGGACGACGCGTTCGACCATATCGTCAACTCGTCAGTCGTCGGCGCGGCCAAGCCGGATCGCGCGATTTTCGACCATGCCCTCGGAC
>JAEVYR010000415.1 GCA_023392645.1 Chloroflexota bacterium
TCCCACGGGAGCAGGTAGCCGGTGAAGGAGAGGAGGAAGGTGATGACGAGCAGCAACACGCCCACCACCCAGTTGAACTCGCGAGGCGGCTTGTATGAGCCCGTGTAGAACACGCGTCCCATATGGAGGAAGACGGCGATCACCATGCCTTGTGCCGACCAGCGGTGCATGTTGCGCATGAGCTGGCCGAAGGAGACGCTCGCCTCGATGTCCTTCATCGACTGGTACGCCTCGTTGGACGAGGGCACGTAGTAGAACATCAGCAGCACGCCGGTCATCGTCAGCACAAGGAACATGAAGAACGAAAGACCGCCGAGACAGAAGGTGTAGGTCACCTTCGTCGCGTAGCGCTTGATCTTCACCGGGTGGATGTGCAGGAACACGTTGCTGGCGATGATCAGCGCCTGGTTGCGCTGCGTATCGGGGTAGCCGTGTCTGACTACCGAACGCCATAATGCCGAGCCTGTGATGCGATCGGCTAGCGTTTGCTCACGCCGCATGCCACTCCTCCTCCGGATCCCTGGCAGGGTGATTTGTCCGTGTCGCTCATGCGTCAGCCTTCCAGGCGAGGAATCCTCGCGGAAGGTGGCCATGGCTCCCAGCTTCCGCGCCGCGAATCAGCGGCGGCGCATGTGTGCCCGTATTGTGGTCCCCTCCAGTCGGTCAGGTCAAGGGGAAACGCTCGGAAAGGTGGTGCACCGTTGCCGGGGAATCCGCGATTTTGCGGTCGCGGCGTACCGAGATACGGCAACGGCGTACAGATTCCGCCCCGATCGGGAACGCAAAAACCGCCCGGCGAGTGCCAGGGCGGCGGGATGGGTGGGCGCGACAGGACTTGAACCTGTGACCTCACGGATGTGAACCGTGCGCTCTGGCCAGCTGAGCTACGCGCCCCGGTGAGACCGGTTGCCCGAGGAGTATACACGCGGGGTCGGACGGTCGCCAACCCCGCGTTTGCACCGATTCAGTCGGGATTGCCGACGATCGCGATCGCTTCGACCTCGACCTTGACTGCCTTCGGCAGCCCGGCGACTTCGACGGTCGATCGTGCTGGCTTCGAATCGCCGAAATAGCGCGCGTAAATCTCGTTGAAGGCGGCGAAATTGCCGAGGTCATCGAGGAAGCAGGTCGTCTTGACAACGCGGTCCAGGCCGCTGCCGGCGTCTTCCAGCAACGCCTGCAGGCTCTGCATCACCCGCTCCGTCTGCTCCTCGATTGAATCCCCGACGAGATCCATCGTCTCCGGATCGAGGGGGATCGTGCCCGAGGTGTAGAGCATGCCGTTGATCTCGATCGCCTGGCTGTAGGGCCCGATTGCCGCCGGCGCCTTGCTCGATTGAACCGCTCGCTGTGCCGCCATATGCTCACCTCTCTCGAACCGTGCGATCGGCGCGCTCGCGCCCGTTGCGTTCGGCAGGATGGTAGCAGAGCGCACCGGCTTTGGGATTCAGGAATTGCGTGGGTCGAGACTGGATTTTGGTGCCTGCAGCGCGTAGGATGTCCGTACGGTGGCGGTGGGGGAGCGTCGAAACGATGCTTACAGCGCCAGGGCTCGGCGGGAGACCGAGTCGACGAGGTGGAAGCCTATCGAATCTTCGGCGGATGGCTTCCCGGTTCGGCATGATCGTGACGAGGGTGACAAACCCGCCTGGTGACAGGCGGCCGAAAACACCGCTCGAAGTGCCGCGGCCCCATTGCGGGCCACTTCCCCACATGCCTCACCGATCGATATGACGTGATCAGTCTGGTTGCGCCGATTCGCGAACGCGGATCGGGCCAGGTGTCGTTCACCATCGTGTCCGCGCGCCGTTTGGCTGCGTCGGTCGATGCTGTCGAGCGACGCCCAGGGGGAAGGTGTGCGATGTGCGGCATCTTTGGATATGTGGGCAGGCCCGTTGAAGTCGGGCCGATGGTGCTCGAGGCGCTGCGGTCAATGGAGTACCGCGGATACGACTCGTGGGGGGTCGCTTACGCCACCGCTGGTCAGCCGGGAGGGGTGATCAAGGGCGTGGGACGCGTCGCGGTCGACGCCGCGGGAGACGTCAGCGCGACATCGGCGATCGGCCACACGCGATGGGCGACCCACGGTGGCGTCTGTGAGCGCAACGCGCACCCGCACCTCGGGGCGGAGGGGCGCATCGCGGTCGTGCACAACGGCATTATTGAAAACGCCGATGCGCTGCGCGTCGATATTGCACCCCCTGGCGGCTGTGTCTCGGATACCGATTCCGAGCTGATGGCGCATTTGGTCGAGCGGTATCTCGGTGACCACGGCGCGCTGACGTCAGCGGTTGATCGTGCCTTCTCCCTTATAGAAGGGAATAACGCGTTCGTTGTGCTCGACCGTGGCACGGGAGAGATCGTGGTGGAGACCCGGCGCTTGCCGATCCGGCTCAGCCGTGCTGGCGACGCGCTGGTGCTGGCTTCCGACCCGGCGGCACTGGCTGGCGTCGTGACGACCACGGTCGCCGTGCCCGACAACACCGCGGTGTCGCTGGGCACGCCAGCCGGATCCTCGGAGGACGCGCTGCGCTTGCTGGCATCCGGCAAGGCGATCGCGGTGCCGGATCGCCGGGTGGCGAACGAGGGTGGTCCGGCGGCGTCGATCCGTGCCGAGATCGCCGAGCAGCCGGCCGTGTTG
>JAEVYR010000497.1 GCA_023392645.1 Chloroflexota bacterium
ACCTCAACCAGATTCTCGAGATCGCCCGCTGGTCGGGCAGCTCGCGCAACACGCAGCCATGGCGCTTCGTCGTCGTGCGGGACAAGGACACGCTGAAGAAGCTCTCCGACCTGCGGCCCAACATCACCTGGGTTGCCGACGGGGCGCTGGCGATTGCGCTCGTCTTCCCGGGCGAGAACGAGGTGCACGAGGCGTACGACGAGGGTCGCGTCAGCGAACGGATCATGGTCGCGGCGGGGATGCTCGGCCTCGGTGCGGGCACGGCGTGGTTCGCCGAGAACGAAGGCGTCGCCAAGGACCTGCTCGGGGTACCGCAGGAGAAGGTGCTGCACTCGGTGATGGTGGTCGGACCGTTCGTGACCAGCAAGGATCCGCGCCCGACCGGGCCGAAGCCGGGCCGCAAGTCGCTCGACGAGCTGGTCAGCTACGAGAAGTGGGGTCAGAAGCAGTAGGGGACGTCTTGCCGGCGATCTCCCAACGCAATCCGTACCACGGGTCCGCACCGGCAATGGCGTCCCGCCCTTTGCCAATTCGTGACAGCCCTGCGGCACGGGAGGCCATTGACCGCGCGGAACGTCGTCTCCCGGCGAGTCGGTGAGCGCGCTCAAGACCTCCCCTACCCGCCGCGCTGCTTGCCGTCGCGCTCGTTGCCGTGCCTGAAGTTGCCGGTGGCGCGGGCGAGCAGGTGCTGCACCTCCCGGCGGTCCGCGGCTTCGAGCCGGTCGATCAGCCGCGCCGCCGGTTTCCCGGCTACCGTCGTCACCACCCTCCCCTGCCAGGAGATCAGCACCTTGCCGTCCTTCGTCACCCGGTGAGCGAAGACGTCCTCGTCGAACCGGTTTCGGGCATCCTCGGGCATGGGCTTCGCTCCGTGGCGATACATGATGCGCGCGCTTCGCGCACGCCGGGCGGACAACTCCTTCGGAGGTCCGCCCCTACGGACGATTGGCGCGAATGCGGTCGATGATGTACCGCTCGGCGGCGACGGCGTCGACCGCCATCGCGGCGCGGGCCGTCGCCGGATGCTCGGGCCCCGGCTGCCGCGCGACCGTCATCCCGGTCGTCAGCCGCCCCGCCAGCTCGACGTCGATCGCCAGCTCATGCCACTCCAGCAAATCCGGCCGAGTCACCGCCGCCGCGGCGAGCGGGTCGTGCAGGAAGGTCTGCCCGCCGCGCTCCTCGAACGGCGGGTAGCACGCCACCTGGTCGGCGACCGCCTCGTGGAACGGCGTCCCGCCCGACCGAATCTCCGCCACCCCCTCGCGCGTGATCACCGTCTTCAGCGTCACGTCGAGCGGCACCAGCGAGATCGGCGCGCCCGAGGCGAAGACGACGCGCGCCGCCTCCGGGTCGCAGGCGATGTTGTGCTCGGCGGGGGCGCGCCCTCCCGTCCACGGCGCGATGAACCCGCCCATGATGGTCAGGTGGGCAAGGTTGTAGGCCACCTCGGGCTGGCGCACCAGTGCCGCCGCGACATTCGTCAGCGGCCCGACCGCGAGCAGGTGAATCTCGCCCGGGCGGCCCATCACAGTGTCGACCAGGAAATCGACCGCGTGGCGATCCGGGTTCTGCCCGAAGCGCGCCGTGTCGTCCGGCTCCAGCAGCCCGACGCCCTCGTGCCCCGGCCAGTAGACCGGGCGGTTGCGCATCAGCGGCGCGCCGATCCCCTCCAGCACCGGCACATCGTCGCGACCGGCGAGATGGAGCAGCTTGCGCGCCATCCTGGCCCGCAGGGCGGCGTCGCCGTACACGGTGGTGATGCCGAGCAGGTCGATCTCCGGCGAGCCGAGCAGGACCGCCAGCGCGAGGCAGTCGTCGACGTCGGTGCCGATATCGGTGTCGAGCAGCAGTGGGATCGTCGTGCTGGCCATGGGGTGAACCTCCTGTCGCGATTGGGGGCACATGGTATGCGGCGAGTGCGTCGCGCCGCCGGGCGTACGGACACGCGCCAGCGGGGTCGGCTACAATAGGGACAGTGTATACAGGCGGTGCCGGCAGGCGCTCGCCGTCCCCGAAACCGCTCGCCCTTGCCAAAAACGACGTCGGCACGAGGCGGTCAATCCCGGACGCGAATGTCTCACCCGGTCACCAGGCGAAAGGAACTCAGGCATGAGCACGACGAACGGCAAGGCCAACGGACAGCAGGCGGGCAAGCCGGTGCTGACCACGCGCCAGGGACATCCCGTCCACAACAACCAGGATATGCGCACCGTCGGCAACCGCGGCCCGGCGACGATGGAGAACTACCACTTCCTCGAGAAGATGAGCCACTTCGACCGCGAGCGCGTACCGGAGCGGGTCGTCCACGCCCGCGGCACGGTGGCGCACGGCGTGTTCGAGGCATATGGCACCATCGGTGACGAGCCGGCCAGCACCTACACCCGCGCCAAGCTCTTCCAGGAGAAGGGCAAGCAGACGCCGATATCGATCCGCTTCTCGACCGTTGCCGGCGGCAGCGGCTCCTCCGAGGTCGTCCGCGACCCGCGCGGCTTCGCGGTCAAGTTCCGCACCGAGGACGGCAACTGGGACCTCGTCGGCAACAACCTGCCGATCTTCTTCATCCGCGACGCGATCAAGTTCCCCGACTTCATCCACTCGCAGAAGCCCGACCCGGTCACCAACGAGGCCAACGTCGCCCAGCGCGCGTTCGACTTCTTTGCCGCCTCGCCTGAGGCAATGCACATGATCACCTGGGTTTTCTCGCCGCGCGGCATCCCGGCCAGCTACCGGCACCAGGATGGCTTCGGCGTGAACACCTACCGGATGGTGAACGACAAGAACGAGGGCGTGCTGGTCAAGTACCACTGGAAGTCGCAGCAGGGCATCGAGGCGCTGACCGCCGCTGAGGCAGCCGAGATCCAGGCGCAGACGCTGGTCAGCCACTCGATGGACCTCTACAACGCGATCGAGCGCGGCGACTACCCGAAGTGGGAGCTCCACGTCCAGATCATGAGCGACGACGAGCACCCGGAGCTGGACTTCGACCCGCTCGACGACACCAAGACCTGGCCGGAAGACCAGTTCCCGCTGCTGCCGGTCGGCATGATGACGCTCAACGAGAACCCGAAGAACCAGCACAACGAGAACGAGCAGATCGCCTTCGGCACTGGCGTGCTGGTCGACGGGCTCGATTTCTCGGATGACAAGATGCTGGTCGGCCGCACGTTCTCCTACAGCGACACGCAGCGCTATCGCGTCGGCGCGAACTACCTGCAGCTGCCGGTCAACAAGCCGCTGGTCGACGCGCACACCAACCAGAATGGCGGCTCGATGTCGTACGGCGTCGACGAGCGCGGTGCCGATCCGTCGGTGAACTACGAGCCGTCGTACTCGGCCGGGCTGGCCGAGGCCGGCGACGAATATGCCGGCTACGAGCCGGTGGTCGAGACGACGAAGATCACGCGCGCGCCGATCGACCGGACCAACAACTACGGTCAGGCGGGCAACCACTACCGGAACATGCTGACCGACGCCGAGCGCGACGATCTCGTGCTGAACTTCGCCACCGGGCTGAGCCAGGTGACGCAGCCGGTCCGGGACAAGATGCTGGAGCACTTCGAGCAGATCGATCCGGAGCTGCGGCAGCGCGTCGCGGACGGCATCAAGGAGATGTCGGGCGCCAGGGAGCTGGAGCAGCAGCGCGTCTGACGTCCACTGGACTGTAGCGCCGCCCCTGTGGCGGCCGTCACGCAGCCGCCCGGGAGGCAATCCCGGGTGGCTGTTCGCGTTCAGGAGTGACCGAAGAGGGGACTGGCCGAGTATGTCCAGAGACTCGTGGGTGATGTTGGGGCGTTGGTCAAGCTCACGTTGGCGAAAGAGCAGT
>JAEVYR010000499.1 GCA_023392645.1 Chloroflexota bacterium
CGAGCCGCCACAGGGGCGGCGCTACGAGCGCTGGCGTTGCCTGCATGGTGCGAGCCCGCCCACGGCGGGGCGATGGCTGTCATGGCATCGAGGCGGGGACCGGCGCGGCGGCGCCCATCGCCGTCGCCGGGATTGGGGTTCGAATCGGTCACGCCGTGCCGCCCTGAAGCGCCCGCTCGATCTCCTCGATGCTGGGCATGTTGGTCCTCAATGGCTCCGGGAGAGACTCCAGCAACTGATACTCGGACACGCCAAGCGGCGAGGTGATGTCTCGCACGGCGTACTCGGCGACCACCGCGTTCCTGCTTTTGCACAACAGCAGGCCGATGGTGGGGCCATCCTGTTCGGATTTGAGCTCCCCGTCGACGGCGCTGAGGTAGAAGCTGAGCTGACCGAGATGCTCGGGCTTGAACTTCCCCGCCTTGATCTCGATCACGACGTAGCGGTGCAGCTTGAGGTGGTAGAACAGCAGGTCGATGAAGAAATCATCACCGCCGACATTGAGCAGCACCTGGCGACCGACGTAGGCGAATCCCGCCCCCAGCTCCAGGAGAAAGTCGGTGACATGGTCGACAAGCGCGGTTTCGATCTCGCGCTCGTTGGCTTCTCGGCCCAAACCCAGGAGATCGAAACGGTACGGGTCCTTGAGTGACTCGTGGGCCAGGTCCGATTGCGGCGCCGGAATCGACTGCTCGAAGTTGGTGATAGCCTTTCCCTGGCGTTCCAACCTGCGAGTTTCAATATGGATCTCCAGAACACTGCGAGACCAACCGTGCTGGATCGCGGCTTCCGCGTAAGCAATTCGCTCATTCGCGGTCTTGAGCTTGGTCAGCAACACCAGATTATGGCCTCAAGGCAATTGTCCAACAGGCTGTTGGACAATTGCCTTGGGGCCAGGCTTGCGGAAACGCCCGCATGTACATCAGATTCGACCGCGAGAATCCCTTCATGTCGGGGAAGGCGGCGCGCAGATCCCGCGACAGCCGGTCGATTACCTTCGCACCCCAACTCTGTTCAGCCTGCCGCTGCAGGATGTCGTGGCCCATCTGCCAGTACAGCAGCACCAGCTCACGGTTGACCGCGAGCGTGGCACGCTGCTGGGCCAGGTAGATGCGAGATTTCAGCTCGGCCACCCATTCGGCATAACCTGCTGGCGCGACGTCATGCAAATCGGGAGTGTCGCTCATTGGCGCATCTCTTTCGAGCGGGCGAAAACGACAGCACGGCCCTGAATCTCGTTCCACGACAGCCGGAATATCGCTTACCTCGTCGGGGGGTGCGTTCGAACTGGTCTCCTGAGGGAACTCTAGCAGACGCGGCGCGGGCGTCGGGACGATCGTTGCGAAGCGGCGTGGCGGCGGCCTGGCGGTGGTGTTCCTCCCGCCGACGTAGCGGCGATACTTCGCTGCGCTCAGCACAGGCTTTGCCCGCGCATCCATCAGCGATGGTGTCACGGTGCGCAGCGGGCAATGTCGCCTGGCGTCAATGGCTTTCACATGGCAAGGCGGCATTGACGGCTTCGACACCGGATGCAATCGCGATGGGTACGCCGCCAAGTCGCCGCTACGCGGGCGGGGTAGGTGCGCCGCCAAGTCGCCGCTACACCCCTGTGGTGGCCGTGGTGTCGTTTCGCTGTCGTGAGGCGAGGTCCTCTATCGTCCGTGGCGTTGGATCCACCGGCCCGGGTTGCCGAGGATGTATTCTCGTGTTCGTTCCAGATGCCGGTCGTTTCGGATTATCGTGTCGTAGTAGGTCTTTTGCCACAGGTGCGCATTGTAGGGCATCCATCGTCGCCGGCGAACGCCGTTTCGCCACGACCTCACAACCCTCAGCTTGAACTCCCCGACCAGGTTCGGGATAGATGCCGGCGTTTCGACGAGCGGTTGTGTGCCAAGGTGGATGATGGTGTGCAGGTGGTCCGGCATGACGAGCGATGTGTCGATCTCGATCCCGCGATCAGGAGCATGTAGCCCGCGAATCGCCGCCTCGACAAACCGTCCCGCGTCGTTGAGAACAACGCCTTTCGGCGATATCTCCCCGAAGAGCCACTGCCGGTTCCAGGTACAGATCGTCACATGGACCGAGCAAGGCGCGCGATACTCGTGCCCTGGATATCGCATCGGCTTGTGAAACCGCGCTCCTGCCATCCGCATCCTCACGCGCTCAGGTTTTCGCGCTGCTCGTCGGATTGTAATCGACAGTCAGCAGGTCGGCATAGTGATACGAGGCGACATTGCTCGCTGCGAACCGCCTCTCAATCGAGCGTCGGATGCGCGAGCAAGTCGCCGCTACGCCGCCGAGATGACGACTCCGTAAGACAGAACGAGCCCCGGATCGATCGATCCGGGGCTCGGCGGGATCGCGGATTGTCGGGTGTCGACTACCCGTCGGCGACGATGGCGAGGTCGACGCTTTCGCGCATCGGCGCCGGGGTGGCGCGGAAGTGGTCCATCGTCAGGCACTCGGTCGGGCACCAGTCGACGCAGAGCGCACACCGGATGCAGCTCCGCTCGTCGATCACCATCACCGACGCGAACGGCCCCAGCTCGGCCCGCGCCATCTCGGCCAGCTCGACATCGTTGTCGATGCTGTAGATCATGTCCGGCGAGACCATCGAGATGCACTCGTGCGGGCAGACATCGACGCAGTCGTTGCAGAGGATGCAGCGGTTGCCGTCGATGAAGATGTTGAGCTGGCACTGGAGGCAGCGCTTGGCCTCTTCGAACCCGATCGACTTGGTGTACCCGGTCTCGGTCTCCAGCGTGTTGTCGAGCGTGCCCAGTCCGCGCTCCGGCACCGGCAGCATTGGCATCATCTGCCGGCCGACGCTGGTGTAGTCGTCGCCCCAGACGAGCCGGCGGCTCATCGAGGTCAGGCTCCATTCGGCGATGCCCTCGGAGACGAGCGGGTTCGGCGTCGAGACGTACTCGGTCGGGACGCGGGTGATCTCCATGCCCTTCTCGGGCGGAATCACGCCGCGCATCTGGCGGTCGATCGAGACCGCGACGCGCTTGCCCTCGCCGATCGCGGAGATGAAGTTGGTCGGGTTGATGACGTAGTCGCCGCAGGCCCAGATGTTCTCGTACTCGAAGGTGCGAAGATCCTGGTCCAGGTGCGGCACGCCGCGGCGGTCGACTTCCTTGAACATGTCGCCGAGGAAGCGGTTGTCCTGGTACTGGCCGATCGCGGCGATCACCATGTCGCACTCGATCAGGTACTCCGAACCCTCGACCGGCACCGGCCGGCGACGACCGGAGGCGTCCGGCTCGCCCAGCTCGTTGCGGACCATCTCGATCGCGCGGACGTGCCCGTTCTCGTCGCCGATGATGCGCTTGGGCGACACCATGTACTGGATCTCGACGCCCTCGACCTCGGCCTCCTCCAGCTCGAGCGCGTCGACCGGAATCTCGTTGATCGTGCGGCGGTAGGTCATGATCGACACTTCGGACCCGAGCCGCAGCACGGTGCGCACGCAGTCCATCGAGGTGAAGCCACCGCCGACGGTGACGACCTTCTTGCCGACCCAGACATCCTTCTGGCCGAGCGCGCAGTCCTCCAGGAACTGGAGACCGGAGACGACGCCTTCCAGGTGCTCGCCGGGCACGCCCATCTCGGAGGCCTTCTGGTTGCCGGCGCAAAGGACGACGACGTCGTAGTTCTGCTGCATCTCCTCGAGGGTGATGTCGCGGCCGACCTCGGTGTTGTAGCGGATATCGATGCCGAGATCGACGATGAGCTGGGTCTCCTCGGCGATGACGTCGCGCGGGAGGCGCCATTCGGGGACGCCGGTCCACATCACGCCGCCGGGGACGGGGAACCGCTCGAAAATCGTGACCTTGTAGCCCTTGCGCGCGAGCTGGCGGGCGGCGGTGAGCCCGGCGGCGCCAGCGCCGACGATGCCGGCGGTGAGCCCGTTGGGCGGCGGCGGGGTCTCGCGGCGCGTGTCGCCGCGATAGTCGGAGGCGACGCGCTTGAGGTAGCAGATGCCGATCGGGGCATCGACTTCCTCGCGGCGGCAGGCGTCCTCGCAGGGGCGGGCGCACATGCGGCCGAGGCAGCCGGGGAAGACGTTGTGCTCGCGGTTGAGCTCGAAGCTGTCGGCGTACCGGCCGTCGGCGATGAGCGCGATATAGCGCGAGATGTCGGTGTGCGACGGGCAGGCCGACATGCAGGGGATGTTGTCGGCGAACCACTGCGGATCGCCCGTGAAGATCGGCATGCGCTTGCCGGCGCGCACGGTGTAGGGCGCGAAGAACGACGCATCGACAAAGGCGAGCAACCGGTAGCGTTTGGTGTCGTCGACATCGATGTTGTCGTAGCCCTGGCCGGCGATGCCGAGCGCCTGGAGCTCGCTGGTGGTCATGCCGATCTCGGCGGAGTCCATCGGCCGGAAGCGGTCGGCCGGGGCACCGCAGGACGGGCACTCGTCGGGCGGCGTGGCGCCCTCGTGGATCCATCCACAGACTTTGCAACGGAACATGAGCGGTTCTCCGGTCGATGCGCGGTGATGAGCGCCTCGCGGTTCCGGCGGGAAGCGACGGCTCATGGGGACACCGCGCCATGACGCGATACAGACGGGATCAGTATAGCAACGATCCTCGCCCGCCGGTCCAAATCCGCCGCATCGCCTCACGATCGGCGGCGAGTTTGGTGACGCGGACACCGGTCGGCCGGTGCGCCGAGGCCCAATTCCGATGCCAGATTGCCGACACATTCCGCAAATAGGTCATTTGACTGATGCAGCGCACCATGTGCCGGAGGCGATCCGGAAGACACGACGTTCGTTTGCGGAGAGAGTCTGGGTTCGAACGCGATGGTCTGTGTCGACACCAGCCAGGGCAATTGCGCGGATTCTGGATGCGAGAATTCCGACGATTGCACCGAAGAAGGCTGGGTTTGCATCTCGGATGGCCGGTGCAATGCCAATCACTGCCACGCGCTCGTATAGAACTCGCATGCCAGCGACGTGATATGCGCAGTGCGGGCAGTGCCGGAGCCTCGTTCCGCCACGTCAACCAGATTGCTGCATGCTGCCCGGCGGCCGGTGGGGAAGCGTCGCTACGGGAGCTCCCGGCGGCAGGTGGGATGGCGCGGTACACTTTCCAAACGGAAGCATCCGCGATCCGCGCCACTCCGGCGCGGGCTCCCCAAAGGACAATCATGCATATTCAGGTCGTTCAGGATATCGTCTGCCCGTGGTGCCGCATCGGCAAGCACAACCTCGACGAGGCGATCGCGCAGTATACGCAGCAGCACGACGACGCGGTGACGGTCGAGTGGGTGCCCTACCTGCTCGATCCGGTCGAGCCGGGGAGCAACGAGCCGTTCAAGCAGCGTCTCGCCGAGCGCAAGGGCATGTCCGAGCAGCAGATCGACGGCATGTTCACCCGCGTGTGTGAGGCCGGGCAGGCCTGCGGCATCGACTTCAACTTCGACAAGGTCGCCGTGACGCCGGATACGGTGCTGGCGCACCAGCTCATCGCGATCGCCCCGGCCGACATGCAGGCGGCGCTGGTCGACGCGCTGCACGACGCCCATTTCGAGCAGGGACGCAACGTCGGGGACCCCGAGGTGCTGGCGGCGATCGGCCGCGAGGTCGGCCTCGACGAGGAGACGCTGACCGAGGCCCGCGCGATGTGGGCATCGGACGACGCGCGCCGGGCGATCCTCGACGTAATCCGGCAGGTGCAGCAGGCGGGCATCACCGGGGTGCCGTTCTTCATCTTCGATGGCGCGCTGGCGGCCAGCGGCGCCCAGCCGGCGGAGACGCTGCTGGAGGCGATGAACCAGGCACGGGAGATGGAGCCGGTCGCCGCCGAAGCGGGCTGATCCGGAACCCAACGGTTCGTGCAGGCGAGATGTTCGGACGGGCTTCCGGGCGGGAGGGGAATGCGCCCTCCGGTCCGGAAGCTTTCGTCTATGCAGAATCCAGAACTGGCGTCAGGCGCCCATGTGCCGGTCGAACCAGTCGATGACACGCTGGTAGTAATCGATCCGATGCGAGAGCGGGCCGCCACGCAGCATCAGGTGCGAGCCGCCCGGGTAGCGGACGAATTCGACCTCGCAGCCGGCCTGCCTGAGGCCGACGAACATCTCCTCGCCCTGCCCGATGGGGCAGCGGTGATCTTCCTCGCCGTGGACGATCAGCGTCGGCGTGGTCGCGCGGTGGATCCACGTCGACGGCGAGCGCTCGACCAGGAACGCCTCGATCTCGGCGATGTCGCCGCCCCACTGCTTCGGCGCCCAGACGTGGCCGATGTCACTGGTGCCGTAGAACGATTTCAGGTTGAACACCGGCGCGCCACAGACGGCCGCCTTGAACCGGTCGGTCTGGCCGATCGCCCAGCTCGTCATGAATCCGCCGTAGGAGTAGCCGTAGATACCGGTGCGGTCGCGGTCGACCCAGTCGTTTTCCAGCACGGTGTCGAGCACCGCCTGGAGGTCGGCCCAGTCCTCGCCGCCCCAGTCTCCCAGCACCGCCTCGGCGAAGACGCGCCCGTAGGTGCCGGAGCCGCGCGGGTTGGCGGCGACCACGACGTAGCCGGCCGCGGCCATGAGCTGCTGCCCGGCGTTGAACCCGTAACCGTAATTGCCATGCGGTCCGCCGTGGACGTCGAGAATGACCGGGTAGCGCTTCGCCGGGTCGAAATCGGCCGGCTTCATCACCCAGGCGTCGATCGACCAGTCTCCGCGCGCGACGGTGATCTTCTCGTGCTGGGCGAGCGGCAGCTCGGCGAAGAGCTCGTCATTGAGATGGGTGAGGCGAGTGGTCTCGCCGGCGGCCATATCGACAAGCACCAGCTCGCCGCTGGCATCCAGCGAGCTGCGCGTCTGGACGATGCGCTGACCGCTGTCGTCGGCGCTGAAGCCGCCGTGCGTGGCGTTCCACCAGACGACCGGCTCGTACGCGCCGGTTTGGACGTCAAGCGTCCAAATGCCGCTGGCGCCAGCCTTGATGCCGTGGACGAGCGCGGTACGGTCATCGGTCCAGACC
>JAEVYR010000143.1 GCA_023392645.1 Chloroflexota bacterium
GGACAGCGTTGTCCCGGCCCGCTCGCGGTATTTGCACATTGACGATACCTTCGGCCTGACGAGCAGCCCTCGACACGATGGGCGCCGTGCCGCGCCTCGCGGCTCACCCTTCTCCGTTGGCCTCAGGGCGCGATCATCGTTATCCGGAGGAGTTGGCCGCCACGCGGAACCCCATGTTTCCGGTTGAGCTGTCCGGCGTGTTCGCCGTCCGCGCCGCCACACGGTAGCGGTTGCAGTACGACTTGTGGCAGAGGTAGCTGCCGCCCTTCGTCACCTTGCCACTGCCCGTCGCCGGCCCGGTCGGATCGGCGACCGCATCGACCGGATGCGGCCCCGCCGACCACCAGTCCGCGCACCACTCCCAGACGTTCCCGGCGACGTTGTACAGCCCGAACCCGTTCGGCGCGTAGGCATCCACCGGCGCCGTCGAGAGATGACCGTCCGCCTTCGAGTTCCGCTCCGGGAACTTGCCCTGCCAGATGTTGCAGCGATGCTTGCCGCCCGGCGTCAGCTCGTCGCCCCACGCGTAGCGCTTTTGGTCGAGCCCGCCCCGGGCGGCATACTCCCACTCCGCCTCGGTCGGCAGCCGCGTGCCGCTCCAACGGCAAAACGCCTCCGCGTCGTTCCATGAAACGTGCACCACCGGGTGGTCGAGCCGCGTGTCGATCGACGACCCCGCCCCTTCCGGCGCCTTCCAGCTCGCCTCGTCGACCCCGAGCCACCACGGCGCCGCGCCCGACGACCCTCGCACCACCACCCCGCGCTTCGGCACCAGCAAATGGAAGACGAACGACCAGCCGAACCGCTCCGCCTCGGTCGCGTATCCCGTCTCCTCGACGAACGCGCGAAACTGGCGGTTCGTGACCGCGTGCCGGCCGATCCGGAACGGGCTGACGGTCACCGGGCGCACCGGTCCCTCGCCGTCGGCCGGAAAACCCTCGGTGTCGTCGGTGCCCATCCGGAACGTGCCGCCGGGCAGGGCAACCAGGTCGCGCCGCACGATCTCATGGACCTCCGTGCCGCCCGTCGCCGCGTGAAGCTCGTGGGATATGTCGCCATCGCCGTCTCGCGACGGCGCGCAACATCCGTGCTGGTCGCTCATGATCAAGTGCTCTCGTGAAACGCTCGTCCTGCCAATCGTCTGTCAGCGTACGACCAGCGCCCGCCACAGCGGCGGCGCTACCGGTCAGCCGCTCCCTACTGCAGGCGGCCACGCGCCTGCGTCGGCCAGACCGCGTCGATGCCCTCGCCACACACAACGTACAGGTGCTCGTGCAGGTGCACCACCTGGTCGCTGTAGCCCACGTTCAGCCGCAAGCGGTCCCCGATCTTCACCGAGTCGTTCGGCACCTCCAGTCGAATCGTGCCGTGCTCGGCCGAGAACGACATTCCCGTCACGCCGTCCAGTCCGACAGCCTCCGGAATCCGGGCCGACGGGTCGATCGACTTCCGGCCGGCATCGAAGATGATCCGATCCGGCGCCGGCCGGCTCGTCACGGTCACCAACAGCGACAGCGCCGGCTTCACCGGCACGTCGAGATCGCGATAGACCCGGTCCCCAAAGATGCCGCCGCCGGCCTGCACCTCGGTCACCCCGTCGATCCCCGCCGTCGTCTGGAACGTCCCCGTTCCGCCACACGACACGATCGGCACCTCGATGCCAGCCGCCCGGATCGCTGCGACCGTCTCCAGCACCGGCGCGAGCGACGCGCGCACCGTCGCCTCCCGCTCGGCGGGGTCCTTGACCTCCATCGCGTGCCCCTCCCACGTCATCACGCCGCCGAAGCGGACGTGCGAGAGCCCCGCGATCGCCATCGCCAGCTCCACCGCCGGCTCCCCCGGCGCGATACCGGCGCGGCGCATGCCGCAATCCATCTCGATCACGAGCCGGGGCGAGGTCCCCGCTTCGGCGGCGGCCGCGTCGTGCTCCCGGGCGTTCTCGAAACAATCCACCGCGACGGCGATATCCGCCTGCCGGGCGAGGTGCGCCAGCCGCCGCGTCTTGATCGGTCCGACGACCTGGTTGGCGATCAACAGGTCGCGAATGCCGCAGGCGACGTAAACTTCCGCCTCGCTCGTCTTGGCGCAGGTGATGCCGTGCGCGCCGGCCTCCAGCAGCAGGTGCGCCACCGCCGGCGACTTGTGCGCCTTGGCGTGGGGTCGCCAGCCGGTGCCGAGATCGGCGAGCGTTTTCGCCATCACGGCGACATTCGATCCCAGGATCTCGCGATCGACGATCAGGGCCGGCGTATCGAGGGCGTCAAGCGACTGCCCGACGAGGGAGGTAATCATGTGGGTGGCTCTCCAGGGCTGAAGGCGGCGCATCGGCGCCGTGCGGCACATCTCCGGCATTGTACCGGCCTCGCGAAAAGGCACAACGCCGAACCGGCGATTCGTCGGGGCGTGACCAAACGGCCCATCGCGCCCGTGCCGGACCGCCATGGCTGCACGGGCGCGATGGCTCCACGCCGTGCCGATCAGGTCGCCAGCCACCCTACCCCGAGGTGATGTCCCGCCGGTTGAAGACGATGTACGACGCCGCCACGAAAATCGCGACGTACACCGCGAGGATGCCCACCGACTGCCACGCCTGCTCTGTCGACACCGGCGCGCCGAAGGTGGAGCTGTCGCCACCCTGGCGCGAAATGCTCGTGAGCTGGCTCACGTTCCAGTTGATCCCGTACTCCTGGATCGACTCGAAGGTGTCGCTCAGCAGCCCGAGCAGGCCAAACAGCAGTGGCTCGACGAAGCTGATCCCGATCCCGATCGCGATCCCGGCCGCGTTCGACCGCGTGATCAGCGCCACCGCGAACGCGATCACGGCGTAGGGCAGCGACGCCACGATCCACCGCACCGCGCCCAGCAGGAAGAAGTCAGAGAGACCGGCCGAAAACGACATCGAGTTGCCGACCAGCGCCGAGCCGATCGCCGCGATCACCATCGACCCGATCATGCCGATGATCACCATCGCCACCGTGTAGGCGACCACCACGATCCACTTCGCGGACAACAGGCTGTTGCGCGTTTTGGCGCGCGCCACCAGCGGACGCAGCGTGTTCC
>JAEVYR010000162.1 GCA_023392645.1 Chloroflexota bacterium
TGCCGGAGGCTTCCAGTCCGTCGTTGCGCTGATGCTCGGCGGCGAGCGCGAAGCGCACCACGCCGAGCGTGATCAGCTCGATGGACAGGCTGCCGAGCGCCAGGAACTCCTCCGAGGCGAACGCAAAGAACTGGCCGAAGAGGATCGATACCAGAATCGACATGGAAAACAGGCGCAGCGCCGCGGCTCGCAGGCCGCGGAACATCCGCACGACGCCCCATAGCGCCAATACTCCGCCGACGAACGCCGAGATTGTCGCGCCCCACTCGGCGAACGACAGGCCGTTGTCGAGCGTGAAGGTGTCGGTCGCGATGCCGACGCCGATGGACACCAGCACCTGGAGCCCCTTCAGCACGAACAGCCCGATGACGATGCGCTCCAGCCGGTGGCTGGAGACGATCCGCCAGTAGCGCGCTTCGAGGCGGTCGCGCAGCGCGAGAATGCGCGAACGGTGCTCGCGATTCGCAAGCTCGGCCGTTTCGAGGATGTGACGCAGGTCGTCCGCGAAGGGCGAGACGGCGCCGGTCGCGGCGAGGTTCTCGAGGGCGTGGTCGCGGCGGCGCGCGTCGAGCTTGCCGATCAGCGCCCACTGCACGCCGTCGCCGGCGTAGAACAGCCGGTCGGCGTCGGTCGGCGTGCGGCGCGAACCGATGTAGCGCCCGATCAGGAAGAGTCCGACGATGATGCCGTAGATCAGCGCGATCGTAGGCTGGTAGAAGTAATCGTTGTCCTTGGTGATGAACTTGCCCAGCTCGTCGATGAAGGTGCCAAAGCCGATGCCGAAGACCATCGTCGCGATGGGTTTCCAGATGCGATGGGCGAAGATGATGAGCATGCCGAACCCGATCACCATGCCGAGCCCGCCCCACAGCATGTGCGCGATGTGCAGGGTGCCTCCGCCGACCTGCGGATAGCCGGTCAGCGCGAGGTAGGCGCGGATGAGCAGGATGCTGACCACCGCCGAGACCAGCCAGATCTCGATCAGGGCGTCGGCGTGCGGATCGCGAATCCGGAATGGATTGCCCTCAACGGGATACCGGTCAGTGTTTGCGGGCATGAGCGCTCTCCGGCGGTGGTCGTGACTGGGCGATCGGCATGTTCCCCAGCTGATGATTCCACAGGTGTCCGATTCGCGCCATCCCGGGCATGGTGTTCGCGAGCATGGCTTGATTGAGCCAGTGCCACATCACGAGCGTATGCGACGAGGCCCTTCCAGGGATGCTCCTCGCCGGCGATCGCACTGCCGCGACACCGCGCCGTGGCAGGCATGCAAAGGGACCCCCGCTGACTCGCACAAGGTTGACTGCCCCGCCCACACCGTGCCAACTCGTGCGTCACGGGGTGGCACCTGGCAAGCTCTACGGGTGGCGTGCAAAGCGTACTCCCCGCAATCGTGCGAGAATCGGGCGCTGTACCGGCGCACGACCGATGTCCACGAAGCCGGCAATCCGGCATCGGGCTTCAGGCCGAGTGCGATGCGAGTTTTTCAGGAGACGGTATGTTGGCGGAACACCTCGAGGTAGACGGCGAAACGTTGCTGGTGCGCGCGGCGCGGCGCGACGATCTCGCCACGATCGTGGCGCTGCTTTCGGACGACATGCTTGGTCAGGGACGGGAGGCGGCGAGCGGTGAGCTCGCGCCGTATGCGCGCGCGTTCGACATGATCGCGGGGCACCCCAACCAGGAGCTGGTCGTCGTCGAGCGCGACGGCGAAATCGTCGCGACCTTCGACCTGGCGATTCTGCCGTCGCTGTCGCGCCAGGGATCCGTGCGGATGCAGGTGGAGGCGGTGCGTGTCGCCAGCTCGGCTCGCGGCGGGGGACTCGGCGGCGCGATTTTCGGGTGGATCATCGCCCACGCGCGCCGCAGCGGTTGCGACCTGCTCCAACTGACGTCCGATCGGACGCGGAGCGGTGCGCATGCCTTCTACGACCGGCTCGGCTTCGTCGACTCGCATGTGGGGTACAAGCTCGACCTGCGTGGTGAAGGGTAGTACGGAATCCGAGCGAATTCCGCTGCAACCGACCCGTCGCGCCGGGGCTGCCACAGGAGCGGCACGACGGTGATCCACCGAGCTGTGCGACGTCAGGCGAGGCCGGTGCGGATGGCGATGCTGGCGGCGCCGGTGCGGCTGTCGACGCCGAGCTTGTAGAGGATGCTGGCGACGTGGTGCGCGACGGTCTTGCGACTGATGAAGAGCTCCTCGGCGATCTGCCGATTCGCCATGCCGCTCGCCAGGAGCCGGAGCACCTGGACCTCGCGCGGGGTCAGGCCCGAGATGCTGTCCGGTTCCGAGGGATCGGACGACGGCGCGATCAGCCGCGCGATTTCGGTTCGCGCCGCGCTGAGCCGCAGGTGCCGGCCGGTCTCGAATGCCTGGTCGTAGGCCGCATCGCCGAGCCGATGCCGTGCCGTCGCCTCGGCTTGCTCGAAGGCGCGACGTTCGGGGAGCGAGAGTTGCCCGATCGATCGGTTCGAGAGCCCGAAGAGCCGGGCGGCCACGGCGGGCTGTCCCAGCTCGACGGCGACGACCGCCGCGGCGCCGAGCATGATCTGGTCGTCGGCTCTCACTTCGGCGTCGACGATCGGGAGAACATCGACGATTAGGCGCGCGGCGCGCCCGGGATCGCCAAGCTTGCAGGCGACCAATGCGAGAAAGCTGCCGCCGAGCGGCGCCAACATCGAATCGCCGGCATCCTGCAGGCGCGACATCGCCGATTCGAGCAGGCGAAGGGCTCGTTCGAGATCGCGGGCGGCGTAGGCGAGCACGCCGAGGTGATAGTCGATCACCGGGTCGCGCCAGGCGATGCCCGCCCGGCGATAGAGCTCGGCCGCACTGCGAAACGCCGTGCCGGCCTCGTCGTAGTCGCCACGGCTCTCCTCCATCAGCGCCACGTAGAACGTGGCTTCGGCGCTGCGGAGGTCATCGCCGGCGGATCGGGCTCGTTCGAGCGCGGTGGCGATGTAGCTTTCGCCGGCCGCGATGCCGAGCTTGCCGGCGAAGTGTCCGGCGAAGAGCAACGCGTCGGTCAGCTCCCGCTCCGGCAGGTCCGGTGCATGCGCGAGCACACGCTCGTACCAGGCGAGTCCTTCGGCTTCGTGCCCGTTGGTGAACCAGTACCAGCGGAGGTGGTTCGCGAGGGTGCTCATGTCGGCGAAACGGCCGGTAGCTTCGAGCCACTCCAGCGCGGCGTGGAGGTTGCCGTGCTCGTGCTCGAGTCGCTGGATCCATGCGACCTGATGTGAAGGATCGAACGGCGACGCCTGCTTAGCAAGGTCGAGATACCACCGCGCATGCCGGTCGCGCGGCGGCGTCTCGCCATCGCGGGCGGCGAGCTGCTCCTTTGCGTACTCCCGCAGCAGCTCCAGCATCGTGTAGCGCGGCTCGTGATCGTCCGTGAGGCGAAGCAGGCTGCGATCGACGAGCGACCCGATGGTGTCGACGACCCTTGCTCCTCCCCCCTCCGCGACGGCCTCGGCGGCGTCGAGCTCGAAGCCGCCGGTGAATACCGACAGTTGCTGGAACACCCATTGTTCGTCCGGGCTCAACAGGTCATAGCTCCAGGCAATGGCGTTGCGCATCGACCGCTGGCGCTCGGGCGCGTCGCGCCTAGGGGTATCCAGCAGGGCGAACTGGTTATCCAGACGCTCGAGCAGTTGCTCTGGCGAGAAGATGTTCGCGCGCGCGGCAGCCAGCTCGATCGCGAGCGGCAGCCCTTCCAGCCGGCGGCAGATCTCCGCGATCGTCTCGATCCGTGCCGGGTCGAGCACGAGATTGGAGCGGACGGCGCGAGCGCGCTGCACGAAAAGCTCCACGGCGGGATTCGCCGCCGCGGTTCCGTCTCCGGATGGTTCGGGGATGGTCAGGGGCGGCACGTCGTAGCGATGCTCGCCGCTGATGTTCAGCGCTGTGCGGCTGGTGCCCAACACCTTCACGCCCGGGCAGGCGACCAGGATGTCCGGCAGCCAGGTCGGAGGCTCGTTCAGCAGGTGTTCGAGGTTGTCGAGCACGAGCAGCAGGTGGCGCCGTGCCAGCGCCAGCGCGATCGATTCGAGCAATGAGCCGGTGCCGTGGCGCTGGAGCCCGAGCGCCTGCGCGACCACGGCGGGCTCCGCCGCGGGATCGCGGACCGATGCCAGGCGCACGATGCGGGCACCGTCGGCGAAGTCGCCCTCGACGCGCCGGACGACCTCCAGCGCCAGACGGGTCTTCCCCACCCCGCCGGGTCCGGTCAGCGTCAATACGTGGACGGAGGGATCGTCGAGCAGGGACGTGACCCTCGCGATATCGGTCTCTCGCCCGATGAACGAGGTCAGCGATTCCGGCGCCGCCGATCGGAGCGGCGCGTCGCCCGGTTCAGGCTCTGGTGTCGGGGCGGCGTGATTGATGGAGAAGATGTTGGACATCCTGCCGATCCCGCATGCACATGTTCGTCGTCCTCATCAGCATTGTGCCAGCGAGCGGAGGCCAGGTCAATTTCCGCGGTGACATCGTGGCGCGTGCCGGCCGTGCGCCGGGGCCGCCACGGTGGAGGCACCGCGGGTGACGTTTTTCGCACGCGGCGTCAGCGGCGCGTGCGCGCCAGGCGGATGACGTTCCAGGAGAGTTGCGGCAGGGTCGCGCCGAGCGTTCCGCCGTCGAGCGTCGCGTCGCCGCGATCGTGCGGGATGACGGTGTTCGGCGCGTCGACGGTGTTGCGGGCTTTCGGGTCGGCGTGCTCCACCACGAGATGCTCGACGACGCGGTATCCCTCCATCGCGCGGAGATCGCCCGACAGCGCCACGGGACCGTGCTGGCTCCGGTTGACGGCGAAGATCGTCGCCGACTCGTTCGCGTCGTCGATCGTCGCGATGGCGTCGATCAGAGGCACGGCGTCATGCTCGGCGGTGGCGTAGGTGGGCGCCTGCACGCGGACATCGAGCGCCGCTCCGCGCCCGAAGCGTGAGGCGTGCAGGAAGGGCCAGTAGATCGTCTGCCGCCAGGCGTCGCCACCGGTGACCGTCGAAATCGGCGCGAGGACGTTGACGAGCTGGGCGAGGCAGGCGATTCGGACGCGGTCGGCGTGGCGCAGCAGCGAAATCAGCATCGTGCCGACGACCAGCGCGTCTTCGAGGTTGTAGGGCTCCTCGGCGAGATGCGGGGCGACCTGCCACGGCCGGTCGCGGGTTTCTTCCTTGTCCTGCGTCTGGGTGTGGTGCCAGACGTTCCACTCGTCGAAGGCGATCGCGATGCGCTTGCTGGAGCGTCGCTTCGCGGCGACGACGTCGCAGACGCCGGCGATGGTTTCGATGTAGCGATCCATATGGAGCGACCTGGCGAGGTAGGCGGCGAGATCGTCGGCTCGGTTGCCGTAATAGGTGTGCAGCGAGATGTAGTCGACGTGGTCGAAGGTGTGCTCCAGTACGGTTTGCTCCCACTCCGGATAGGTGGGCATGTTGGCGTTGGAGCTGCCGCAGGCGACCATCTCGATGGTGGGGTCGACCCCGCGCATCGCGGCGGCGGTTTGGGCGGCGAGGCGGCCGTACTCGTCGGCGGTCTTGTGGCCGATCTGCCACGGCCCGTCCATCTCGTTGCCGAGGCACCAGGTGCGGAAGCGGTGTGGCGCCTCGACGCCGTGCTGGCGGCGCAGGTCCGACCACGCCGAGCCGCCGGGGTGGTTGCAGTATTCGACGAGGTTGCGGGCGGCATCGATGCCGCGCGTGCCGAGGTTGACGGCCATGTTGACCTCGGCGCCGGCCCGGCGCGCCCAGGCGGCGAACTCATTGGTGCCGATGGTGTTCGGCTCGGTCGAGGTCCAGGCGAGGTCGAGCCGGGCGGGGCGCTCCTCGACCGGGCCGACGCCGTCTTCCCAGGCGTAGCCGGAGACGAAGTTCCCGCCCGGATAGCGGACGAACGGAACGTCGAGCGCCTTCACAAGATTGAGGACGTCGCCGCGAAAGCCGTCGGCGTCGGCGGTGGGGTGGCTGGGGTCGTGGATGCCGCCGTAGACGGCGCGACCCATGTGCTCGACGAAGGAGCCGTAGAGGCGAGGATCGATGTCGCCGATGCGGTAGTCGTTGTCGATGACGATGCGGGCGGTGGTCACGGTGCGCGCCTCCGGGTGGTGGGGATGGTAGCTGGCGGCATCGTCGCACATCCGCGGCAGGACGGGGCGCTCACCATCGCCCCGCAGCCGCCGTGAGCGGGCACGCCTCTCTCGTCCACGATTTCTCGGTCGCCGCGCGATCTCCAAGATTCGGTAGCAGCGGGTGGCCGAGGAGGACGATCCCATCT
>JAEVYR010000196.1 GCA_023392645.1 Chloroflexota bacterium
GTGATCGCGAGGTGATCGAAACCGATCGTCTGCCAAGGGCCCGGCTGGCCCGTGATCGGCGTCGCCGTCGTGGACAGCATCACCGTGCCGTAGGTGTCCTGGATGTCGCCGACGAAGTTGTCGGCGAAGATCTCGTCGCCGTTCGGCGCGGTGAACGTGAGCCGATGCCCGACCGTGAGGTCTTCGGGCAGTGCGCGCGGAAACGCCTCGTGGATGATCTGGCCCCGCTTCGCCTCCGTGGTGTAATCCCGGTCATTTAGCCTGAACGTCACCTGGGTCGCTTCTTCTGGTCGCTCGACTGCCATGTCGCTGGTCTTCCTCCTGCGGTACCCATCGGGGAACTGCTCTGCCGCATCATCATGGAAGCATGGCTGTCGCGAGCGCGTCCACCTCGACGTTGCGTAGTGGCCTCATGCTTGCGAGAACCATCAGCGCCGAGTTGACGTGACGCGAAACTGGAGAGGATCGATGACACAGGTGCAAGTCAAGGAATCGAAGATCACCGATGAGCTTCCCGGCCTGGTGCGGGCGCTGATCGAGCCGGGGATCGCCGCAACCATCGGCAGCGCGGCAACATTCTCCAGCGTCGACACCTGGTACCAGAAGCTGGAGAAGCCGTCGTTCAACCCGCCGCGATGGGTATTCGGGCCGGCGTGGACGACGCTCTACGTGCTGATGGGCATCGCCGACTTCCTCGTCTCGCGCGAGGGCGGCGAGGCCGCGAGCAAGGCGAAGGGCATCTACCGAATCCAGCTCGTGCTGAACGCCGTCTGGAGCGTGCTCTTCTTCGGGTTACGGTCGCCGCTGGCGGCGCTTGTTGAGATCGTCTTCCTGTGGGTGGCTATTTTGATGACGATCGTCGCGTTCTGTCGAGTGTCGAAGCCGGCCGCGCTGCTGCTCGTCCCCTACTTCCTCTGGACCACCTTCGCGACCGTTCTCAACGCCGCGATCTGGAAGAAGAACCGCTGATAGACCTACGGGCCGGGCTTGTTCCGGCCCTTTTCCGTGAGCCAGTCCAGGACGAAGTCTTCCAGACGCCTTGTCAATCGGCTGTGAACCGGAACAGCGCGGCGGTGCGGGGCGGCATGGCGAGGACCCGCGAGACCGGATCGATGCCCGGTGCCCGGTCGTCCCCGCCGAAGCGACGCTCGTCGGTGGAGAGCACCAGCTCCCAGCCGTCGTCGGGACCGCCCTCGACGCGCTCCAGCCACGCCGCGGGCATCTCGACCGCCTGGCCGAAATTCGCGACCAGCACCCGGTGCTCATCGCCGGCCCACCGGTGGATCACCACGATCTGGGCCGACGCCGCGAAGGCGCCCATCCGGCTCCGCTCGTTCACCGACAACACGGCATCCTCCCGCCGCAGGCGCAGAAACTCCTTGTAGAGCGCCAGTGTGTCGGCGTGGGTTTCGACCTCCGACCAATCGAGCTTCGAGGCGAGGAAGGTGCTCGCCGCCTGCGGATCGGGGATCGTCTCTCGCATCCGCTCGTCGTCGAACGCCTTGAACCCGGAGAACTCCTTCCGGCGCCCCTCGGTGACCAGTTTTCCGAGCGCCTCGGGGTGGTCGGTGAAGTAGAGAAACGGCGTCGACGCGGCGAACTCCTGCCCCATGAAGAGCAGCGGCGTCTCCGGTGCGGCGAGTAGCAGCGCCGACGCCACCCGGTAACGGTCGCGGCTGATCTCGTGGTGGAGCCGGTCGCCGAAGGGCCGGTTTCCGATCTGGTCGTGATTCTGGATGCAGAAGACGAACGCCGACGCCGGGTCGCGCTCGTCGGGGCGCGGATGTCCGGCATCGATCAGCTCGAAGCCGCTGTTGATGGCCAGGGCGATATCTTCGGTGGTTCCGTCGTAGAGCGCGTAATAGCTCTCGTGCGCGTTGGTCAGGAGCACGCGCACCTCATGATGGAAATCGTCCGCCCAGACGCCATCCAGCCCCTCCCCGCCTCGCTCGGCGGGCCGGGCGCGGGCGATATCGTGCCGCTCATCCTCGGCGAAGACAACGATTTCACGGGTGTCCGCCACTTCCCGCGCCCTTGCGGCCAGCTCCTGGAGGATGTGAACCGGGCTGTCGTCGATGATGGCATGGGTGGCGTCCAGGCGAAACCCGTCGATGTGATACTCATCGATCCAGTGGCAGGCGTTGTCGATCGCGAATCGTCGCACCCATTCACTGTCGTCGCCGTCCCAGTTCAGCCCGGCGCCCCACGGCGTGTGGTGGCGCTCGGTGAAGTAGTTCGACGAGTAGGCGGCGAGATAGGCGCCCTCCGGGCCGAGGTGGTTGTAGACGACATCGAGAATCACGCCGAGACCATGCCGGTGAGACGCATCGACGAGTCGTCTGAGATCGTCGGGGCGACCGTAGGCGTGGTTGGGCGCGAAGAGATCGACGCCGTCGTAGCCCCAGTTGCGGTTGCCCGGCGTTTGCGCGACGGGCATGATCTCGATCGCGTTCACGCCGAGGTCGCGCAGGTATGGCAGCCGCGCCTCAAGCGCGGCGAACGTGCCCTCGGGCGTCATCGTCCCGACGTGGAGCTCGTAGATCGCGAGACCGTTCGGGGAGAGCCCCGTCCAGCTGGCATCGTTCCACGCGTAGGCTGCGGGGTCGATCACTTCGGAGGGACCGTGAACGCCCTCCGGCTGGAAGCGCGCGTACGGATCGGGGTAGCTGTGCTCGCCATCGAGGCGGAAACGATAGCGGTCGCCAGCGCCGACGCCGGAGAGGGTCGCCGTGAAGCGCCCTTCTCCGGTCGCCGCCATCGCATGCCGCTCCGGTTCGCCATCGCGGACGATTTCGACCTCGACGGACGACGCATTGGTCGCCCAGACATCGAAGCGGCAACCGTCGCCGGTCAGGTTCGCGCCGGATCGCATCTGCCAGGTGGAATCGGT
>JAEVYR010000314.1 GCA_023392645.1 Chloroflexota bacterium
AGCCGCGCTCGGCGCTCGACGCCGATGCCGAAGCGTCCGCGCGCGGCGGCGCGGTCTCCGCTCTCGAAGCGAGCGGCGCCATCGACGGGCTCCGGCCGGAACACGTCCCCGTCAAGGACCGCTACGAGCCGGATCGCGACGCGCACGACGCGTATGTCGCCGGCTGGAAGCGCCAGCAGGCCCTCGAAGCGGCCATGCAGGAGTTTTGGGCAACGACGTGACCTCGTACAATCGCATTCGACCTTCTGCCCCACCAAGGAGCACGCATGACGACTGCTGACGAACGCCTGGGACGACCGCCCGTCGATTTGCTTTGGATCCTCGCCCACCCCGACGACGAAACCTTCGGCTCCGCCGGGACGATGGCGTGGGCATCGGAACGAGGGCTCCGGACCGCCTACGTCTGTGCCACCCGCGGCGAGGCCGGGATGATCCGCGACAACGAGATCGCGACCCAGGAAACCCTCGGCGCCGTCCGGGAGCAGGAGCTGCGCGCGGCGGTGTCCCTGGTCGGCCTGGGCGAGCTGCGCATGCTTGGCTTCCGTGACTCGGGCATGGAGAACACGCCCGACAACGACGATCCTCGCGCGCTCATCCAGCAACCGGACGACGCGATCCTCGCGCACTTCGTCGGCCATATCCGCGATCTGCGCCCCACCACGGTGCTCACCTTCGGGCCCGAGGGAATCTACGGCCATCCGGACCACATCTTTGTCGGCCGTCTCGCCAGCCGCGCCGTCGAGCTCGCCGCTGATCCCGCCTACCTGCCGAGGCTCCAGGAGCCTTGGCGGGCCGCCGCCCTGTACCATGGCGCGGTGCCGCGCGAGATGATGCTCGCGATGGCCGAGGCCCCCGAACAGCCCCTCGGCGAGATTTCCGAGCAGTCTCGGCAAAATCTCGGCACCCCGGACGACCTGATCACCCACCGGCTCGACATCAGCCCATGGTTGCCGCTCAAGCGCCGGGCGATCGCCGCGCATCGCACGCAAACCGCCGGCCGCGAGGGTGGAGAATCGCCCGAGGAGACCGCCGCGGTCGAGGCCGGCGCCAGTCTCGAATACTACGTCCGCCGGCCGCTGCCATGGGACCTCGACATGACGGCCGACGACACCCTCACGCGGGCGCGGGCCGAAATCGGAGTCGGGAAAGCGCAGCACGCGGGGTGAGGACACGACACTCGACGCCTGCCGGGCGCGCGGTGGGCGCCGAGGCCGGGATGCCTCCATCGAACCATCCGCCGTCGTGCCAACCCTGCCGTATTCTCCCGCGAAGCAGGTCCTGTCGGAGATCACATGAACCACGAATCTCAACCGCTCCACAGCGACGGCGCCAGCGAATCGGTCCGACATGCGTCCTCGAAACGTCGCCCTCCGGCGGATATGCGCGGCACGCTGCGACACATCCTCGCCGATGTCGAGACGCTGATCCGCTGCGATCGAGCCATCATTTGGCTCCTTGACGCCGACGGCCAGCATCTCTCCGTCGTGGTTGGGCGTGAGGACGGGCAGGATTGGGATCCGGAATGGACCGAGTCCGTCGATTGGCCGCCGTTCGCGCCGGCGATTCGCGACGGCGAGTTCATCATGCGGCCTCGCACCGAGCTTCCCGGGCTGGAACGCATCGCGCCGGCGGGTCATCGCTTCGGCCAGCATTTCCTGATCGGCCCGATCCAGGACGGTGGCCGCCCCTTCGGCGTGTTCTCGCTGTCCCGCTATGAAGATCGGCCGTTCATCGAAGCCGACCTCCAGACGCTTCAAACCGTCGCCGGCATCGCGTCGATCGCCGTGCAGGCCTCACTCGCGATCGAGCGCGAGCGCGAGCACCGCCACACCGTCATGCAGATGGGCATCCTCACCGCCGCGCTGAATCAGGCACGCACGCCTGACGCCGTGATCGAGGCCCTGCTTCGCGGTGTCATGCGCCAGGTCGGGATCGAGCACGCCTACGTCGTGCGGCTTGGCCGTGCCGTCACGAACACGGTCGAGGTCCATCTCGCCAAACCGCTGCGCGTCGACGGCCGCGCGGTCGTCCGGGGGCTCGATCCGAATGACCTGGCGGTCGAGGCCGAGCTGGGCCGCACCCGTCGCTGCATCAGCGGGTCACGCCTGCGCGAGCTGCTCAAGATCCCCCCTGCGGAGCCCCCGGACGGCATGCACGGGCTGGCCGCGGTGCCGATCCGCAACGGAACCCGGCTCGATGGCGTGCTCTACCTCTGGACACCGATCCCGCCCGGTCAAGCCGGCTTCCGCGATCTCTCGGCCGCCGAGATCGACGTCGCCGAATCGCTCTGCGCTCAGGCCGCCGTCGCGCTGGAACGCACCTGGCTGCAAGAGCTCGCCCAGCAGGCGGCGCACGAGCAGAAGGTGTTGGCCGAGTTCGCGAGCCGGGTCAGCTCGACCATCACCAGCGAGGAAATGGCCGCCGCCGCGCTCGCGGCGCTGGACTCGATGTTCCCGATCGCCACCGGCTGTATCGCCCTCGCCGGCGACATGCCCGACCGGGAAGCGCTGCTCGCAACCTGGCCCGACGATACGTCGATCGATGCGGTCACCTGCGACGCGCTGCGCATGCTCGCGCAATGGGTGCAGGCCGGCACCGTCGGATGGAGTGGCCCGCTCGCCACGTGGCTGCCGAATGGCGATCCCGACCGGCACGTCACGTGCTGGCCCGTCGCCAGCGACGACCTTACCATCGGCACGCTGACGATTCTCCGCGACGGCACCGAACCGTTCGCTCCGCACGAGGTCGAGCTGGTGTCGCAAACATGCGGGCAGCTCGCGCTCGGCCTGCAGCGCGCTCGCGCGCACATCGAGGCGATCATCGCCCGCGACGAGGCCGAGCGAAACGCCGACCTCATCGCGCAAATCCTGAGCGTGTCGAACGAGATGATCCTGCAGCAGGAGCTCGATGACGTGCTCGATGTGATGGATCGTGGGCTCGCCGACGTGATCGACTACTCGGTCCTGGAGATTTACACCGCCGACGTGGAGCACGACCAGCTCGACCTGATCCACTTTCACGCCATCGACGATCGCCAGCCAGCCGCCACCCGCATGCCGTTCGGCAGCGGCTCCGTCGGGCGCGCCGCCCGGCTGCGACGTCCCGCACAGGGCTCGCGTGTCGGTACCTGCGGGGAAACGCGGGTGCTGGCCATGCCCATGGTGATCGAAGGCGAGTTGCTGGGCGTCATCACACTCGGCCGCGACCGGGGCGAATCGTTCAGCAAGCAGGAGCTGTCGCTGCTCGGCATCTTCAGCGCCCACGCCGCCTCGGCGATCAGCCGCGCCGCGCTCACACGTCGCAATCGCGAGCTCTACCTTGGCGGCATCCGCGCGCTCACCTCCACGGTCGACGCGAAAGACCCCCATACGCGCGGCCACTCGGCGCG
>JAEVYR010000547.1 GCA_023392645.1 Chloroflexota bacterium
TGTGGCGGCTGTGCGCTGATGCCGCCACAGGGGCGGCACTGCGAGGTGATGGTGTCGAGCGGCGCTCCGTACGGGCGTACCTTGCGGTCGCCAAACAACGAGGGCGGGGACAAGCCCCGCCCATACCGACTGTCAGGTTGGTTCCGTTGTCGCTAGTCGCTGCGGCGCATGCCGCTGACGAGCATGACGTAGTAGAGCAGCGTCAGCACCGACGACGCGAAGCCGGCGATGTAGGTCCACGCCGCAGCGTCGAGCACCTTGGCGACGCCCTGGCTCTCCTCGCCGCCGCGCCGGCCGTTATCGACCAGCCTGACGTTGACCAGCGCCGCCTTCGCGCGCTTCGTCGCGTCGAATTCCACCGGCAGCGTCACGAGCGCGAACACCGTCGACAGCGCGAACAGCGCCACGCCGGCCCACGCCAGCTGCGTGATGCCGAGGAAGAAGCCGGCGATCAGGACGATGAAGCCGAAGTTGGAACCGAACGACACCGCCGGCACCAGCGCCGTGCGCGCCTTCAGCGGCCCGTATGCCTTCGCATGCTGGATGGCGTGCCCCGCCTCGTGGGCGGCGATGCCGATCGCCGCGATCGACGGAACGCCGTAGACGCCCTGCGACAGGCGCAGTGTCCGGTCCCGCGGGTCGTAGTGGTCGGTCAGCTCGCCCGGGATCGCCTCGATCCGGACACTCTGCAACCCCTGGCTGTCGAGCACCGCGCGCGCGGCCTGCGCGCCGGTGATGTTTTCGTTGTTGCGGACCTTCGAGTACTTCCCGTAGGTGCCGCGCACCCGTGACTGCGCCCAGAGCATGAAGATCAGCCCGGGGATCATGAACACGAAGTACATGGGGTCGAAATAGAACATGGAGCGTGTCACTCACTTTCTGGCCGGCCTGCCGGTGTCACATCTTCGTGACATCGATTGACGTTATGGTCGGTCACGGCGACCCGGAGCCGCCACATACCACCATTTTACTATGCAACCGCTCCAATATCGGTATCCACCGGGGGTATCCTTGCGATCAGGATTGCCGCACCCGCGTCGCGATCCCGCCGGAGGGAATGAGGGATATTGTGAGGACTTCGATCGACCAGAAAACGACCGCGCCGGAGATCGCCGCGCTTCACCGGAAGGCGTCGGCCTTGATCGACCGCGAGCTCGCCGCGCTGCTGGAGGAGCTCGACGGCGCCGCGCCGCTGCTGCGCCACATGTGCGCCTACCATCTCGGCATCGTCGACGCCGAGGGCAACGCCATCCCGGCGGAACGCCGGCCGCGGCTTCAGGGCAAGCGCATGCGCCCGCAGATCGCCCTGCTCTCCTGTGCCGCCGCCGGTGGCGCGTTGCCCGCCGCCGCCCCCCTCGCCGCCGCGATCGAGCTGCTGCACAACTTCACCCTCGTCCATGACGACATCCAGGACCGCAGCCCCAACCGCCGACATCGTCCGACCGTCTGGCGGCTGTGGGGCGACGCGCAGGCGATCAACGCCGGCGACGCGCTGTTCGCCGCCGCCCAGATCGGCGTGTTCGGCGGCGAGTCACCCGCCGCCGATCCGGAGCGCCTGATCGCGATCTCCCGCGCCTTCAACCGCATGACCGTCGACATCGTGCGCGGGCAGGTTCTCGACATCGGCTTCGAGGGCCAGCGCGATGTCTCGCCTGAGGCGTACCTTGAGATGATCCGCGGCAAGACCGCCGCGATCGTGCGTTTCGCCGCGTGGGCCGGCGCGTTGCTCGGCGGCGCGAGCGACGACATCGCCACCCACTTCGGCGGGTTCGGCGAGGCGCTCGGGCTCGGGTTCCAGCTCCGCGACGACGCACTCGGCGTCTGGGGCGCGGCCGCGGAGACCGGCAAGGACACCGCCGACGACATCCGTCGCCGCAAGCAGGCGCTGCCCGCGCTGCTGCTGCGCCGTGCCGCCACCGACACCGACCGCGCCGAGCTGGACCGCGTCTTCACCGGTCCCGTCGTGTCCGAATCCGATGTCGAACTGGTGCTGGAGATGCTCGATCGCTACAAGGTCGCCGACGATGTCGAGGCCCGCGTTCGCGAGGCGCACGACACGGCCGTCGCCGAGCTTGACGCGCTGGCTCCCGGCGCCGATCCGGTCGCGATCGCCGCGCTCCGCGCGCTCATCGACCGCATGTCGGTCCGTTCTGCCTAGCACACGTTCCAGAGAGGCGCGTGTGCGCCTCTCTGAAAACCCGCTGAACCCCGTTCGGGACATCGCTTCGGGAAGCGCTCCGCATGCGGTGCCGCGAACCTGTCTGCTCATGAGGGTGCGGGCCCACGGGCGCTCGGCGGGCCATCCGGGCTAACAGGCGCACCCGCCTTGCGCCCCGCAACAGCCCGGTGTCCCCCACAGGGAGATGTCATCGTGGCACCAACCCTCGTCCTCGCGGGTGCAGACGCTCCCATCCGGGTTGTCGTACATGAGCCAGCAACTCTCGATGGTGTCGGCGCAGTCGTCGATGAACAGGCTACCCTCCCCGAACGATGCGGGCAGCTCGTCATCGGTCTGCTGTTGCGCCAGGTGCTGCAGTCCCCGGCCAGCGTAGTCGGCCAGCACCTTCGCCTCATAGGTCAGCGTGGCGGCATCCTCATCGTAGACCGGATCGCACAATTCAACGACGAGGACTTCGTTTTCGCCCGTCTCGGTCCTGGTGACGAGGGCGGCGTTGGGCGGATTCTCGGGGCCGAATCCGAGGCCGTCGAGAAACGGCTGGGTCGGCGCCAGCCCGACGTCGCGTTCGGGACGATCCGAGAAGTAGACCGTTTGCGCGGCGGCACCTGGTCGAAGAGAGACTCCGGGTGCGCCTGCGCGGTGTCATCACTGGATTGGTCATCGACGGGAGTGCCGACCGGCGTGACGTCCTGGGCGGTGGCAGGCAGCCATCCGGTGGCGGCCAAGCCGGTGCTGGCGATTTCGGCGGTACCGGCTACCACCGCTCGGCGCCGGGACAGCCGGCGTTCGGCAAGACGTTTGGCGATGGTGTCGAAATGCGAGATCGTCATGGTTCATCTCCTCGTCGACGTGGGAACGCGCATGCCGGTTCGGGAACGTCGCCGAAAGGCGGGCTTCTCAGCACCCGTCGAGCGCGCACCGATTCGTGAAGTCACCGATGCACTGGCCATTGCACGCGGAGTACGTGTCGTTGCACTTCTGGCTCCAGTAGTCGACGATCGCGCCCCGGTACGGCGGGTTGTGCCCGTACGGCTCACAGGGGACGCACAGGAGGTAGTCGTAGCAAAACGCCTGGTTGTCGAAGGTGCCGACGGTTTGCCGAACGTCGCCGTAATACGGGGCCGAGCAGCTGATCGTGTCGTTCGGGCAGTCGTCGATGAAGAGGTGGGCGGCGCCAAAGGACCCGGCGACTGCAGCAAGGTCGCCCGATGCTTCCCCGAACTGCATATCGACGTCGTCAAAGTTCTCGAGCACGCTGATGTCGTAGGTGGCGGTAGCGCTTGCCTCGTCGTAGGTGGGGTTCATCAACTCGACCACGGCGATATCGGTCCCTCCATCGTCGGATCCGATCACCAACGCCGCGTTCGGCGGGTTGTCGGGGGTGAAACCGAGCCCATCCCGGAACTGCCGGGTCGGTGACAACCCCACGACGCGTTCGGGACGATCCGAGAAATACAGGGTCTGGCCCAGGCCGTGCTGCACGGTCAGGGTATAGGTGCCATCCGCGCCATCCCTGGGCACGATCGAGCCGCTTTCAAACGACTGGACGAAGAGGAACTCCAGCTTGTCCGTGGCGCCGCTCGCAGCAGGGCCGGCGTCCGCCGCCGGGGTGGCATCCTGCTGGGCGGCCCCGGCCGTCAAGCCGGTCGTCGCCAGGCCAGCCGCGGCGAGCCCGGCCGCGCCCTGCTGGACGGCTCGTCGCCGATTCATCCGGCGTTGGGCAAACATTGCCGCGATTCGATCGAAGCGATTGGCGTCCATGTATTTTCTCCCGCGGCGCACCCCGTTTGCAGACGAGTGGCCAATGTTGCACGAGCGTTATCAGCGCAGATCAGTCGGCGGCAACCAACGCCCCATATCGATCGGAAACCAGCGAACGTACACTTGCGATCCCGCGCGCGATATCGGTGGCGACACGGCCATCACCACCGATCACCACCGCCGCCGGTGTCCCCCGAACGCCAAAGGTGCGCTTCAGCACGCCCTCGTCGTCCGGGACCATTGGGGCGCGCAGTCCCGCATCACGGTTCAGTCCCGCCGGCCCGGACGTGACCACGATCATCCGCGTTCCGCCCGGGTCCGTGTCCCAATCGCGCATTGCCGGGAGCAGGTCGTGACAATGGCTGCATCCCGGGCTCCAGAAGAGCAGCAGCGTCGGGTCGGCGCGGCGCTCGCCAAGGTCGATCAGGTTCCCATCGAGATCGGGCCTGCGCAGGACGCCGACTGGCTCGCCCGGTTCAAGCGAGCGTTCCACCCGGTCCGGCGGAGATGGCAACGCCAACCCGAGCGCGGAAGCGACCATCTGTCGCACGGCGGGCGCGCCGGTGGCTGTGTCCACGATCCGGCCGTCGGGCTCGATCAGGACGGCAGCCGGCAACATCGGCAGCTCGAACGCGTCGGCCACCTCGTGCTCCTGCTGCATCAGGACCGTGCCAAGCCCATATTCCTGTGCCACCATCTGGTTCTGCCGCGCGTCACCGCCGCTGATCGTGGCGAACGTCAGGCGGTCGCCGTAGACACGCTCCCAGCCGCCGACATCGGCCAGCAGCTCGTAACACGGCCCGCACCTCGGATCGGTGAAGGTGAGAAGGATGCGCTTGCCCGCCGCCAGGAGGGCGCTCGATGAGACCGTTCGCCCGTCCAGACCGGGCAGCGCAAACCGTGGCGCGAAACGTGGCATCCCCGACGGTTCTGCGGCAACTGGTTTCGCGGCCAAACGGTCAGCCAGGCCGTCCATGCGAGCGGAAATCTGGATCTGCGATTGTCGCAGGCAGAGCAGCAGCCACCCACTCAGCACCAACGTGGCGAGCGTGAGAATGCCAATCGCAAGGATGACGATCATCAGACGCTCCTGTCCTGGACTTCATGTGCATGGCTGGCGGCCGCACGTTCAATCCGATTAGAGGCAGCTGTCAAACGATGCGTACAGCTGGCCCGTGCAGGTCTTGTTGCAAGGAAGAATGTATTGATTGCACAGGTCGCTCGGGTTCAAGGGCTGGCATGGGCGGCAGCACAAACTTTGCGAGTCCCAGCACATGCCAATAGGATCGCCCTCGATCTTTTCGACGAACTTTCCCACTTGGTCGTAGCAGGAGATGAGGCCATCGGGGCAGTCGTCGATGAACAGCGATGCCGAGCCGAACTGTTCCTGCAGGTCGACCGCACCCTTGGGGTCTTCCTGAAACGTCATGTCGACGTCGTCGTAGTCCGACAACACCTTGGCATCGTACGTCGCCGTACGGGTCGCTTCGTCGTAGCTTGGCGCCGTGAGCTCCATCACCACCACGTCGGTGTCGTCGAGGCCTGCCTGCAGCACCAGCGCGGCATTCGGTGGGTCATCGGCACCGAACGGAAACCTTTCCAGGAACTCGGCGGTTGGCGAGGTACCGACGACACGCTCCGGCCGATCGGAAAAGTAGACCGTGTGGTCGATCCCCTCACTGAGCGTCAACGTGAAGGTGTCGGCGCTGCCGTCCTTCGCGGTGAATCCGCCGGATTGGTAGCTCTGTACGAATAAGAACTCGGCGGTGCCCGTCTCACCGCTCGCAGCAGGGCTGGCGTCCCCCGGCGTGGCGTCCTGGGTCGCGCCGACCGTCAACCCGGTGGCCGTCAATCCTGCAGCGGCGATGCCGGCGGTACCGGCAGTCACCGCCCGGCGACGGCTCATCCGGCGTTCGGCGAACATTGCCGCGATTCGATCGAAGCGAGTCGGATCCATCGGGTCACTCCTTTGATGCTTTGCGCCAGCGAGACAAGGACCCATCGCGATCACGCCTGTGCTCGTGATGCGGTGGGTCGACCGACGCCTGCTGACTGCCTGTGCCGGTTGACCCACCGCATCTATCAGCATGGGTGCCGCGAGTTGCTGCGCCTATCCGTCCATGGACGGATATTTCGGGCGCGCACGCTACCTAATTTTTGCAGTGGCACTCGCCAGTGGAATCTGGTTGCGACCGGACGCGATCAGGGGGAGGGAGCGATCAGACCTGCGGCGATGCCGGCGGCGACCGCTGCTGCTCGGCTGTGCACGCCGAGCTTGCGATAGATGCGCGCGACGTGGGAATTGACCGTCCGCTCGCCAATGAAGAGCGCTTCGGCGATCTGCGGGTCGGTCAGCCCTGTTGCCAGAAGTGCCAGGATTTGGGACTCCCGACGGGTCAACCTGATCGACGGGGGAATGGTCGCAGACCGATCCGGCGGGGACGGTGTCGCCTGCGCCGGATCAAGCGCCTCGGCAACCGCTTGTTCTGGCGTCAGCGCTTGTCCGGCAGCCAGCGCGGCGGCGAACGTCGGCTCACGCAACGCCTCGCGCACCGCCGCCAACGTCCGCTGATGCATGGCGTGATGCAGCACGCGGGGCGAGCCGAGGTCGGCGAGCATGGTGTCGACAGCGCCGAGCAGCCGGGCCGCGCGGTCCGGGTGTCCGGCATGGGCCGCGCGGTCCGGGTGTCCGGCATGGGCCGCGGCGTTCGCAAACCCGGCCAGGGCATCGGCAACGCCGATCCCGAAACCGGCATCCCGGCTCAGGCTCAGGCTCTCCTGCAGCGCCGCGACGGCCCGCTCGCCGTCGGCAAGCGCGATGGCGGCCTGACCGACACCAACCAGGGGTGTCGCGACCGCGCCCGCATCCAGGCTATCCCGACTGCTGGCCACCGCTTCTTCCGCCAGCGCCAGCGCCCGTGTGTAGTCGCCACCACGGTAAGACAGGTCCCCCAGGTTTTCGAGGATCACGGCAATGCCGGGGGCATATCCCGCCTCGCGGTAGGCGACCAGTGCCTCCTCGTATTGCGCCTCGGCGAGGGCGTCATCTCCCCGGTATTCGGCAACGGCACCGACTATGTAGACGGCTTGCGCCAACCTGGCCGGATTCCGGAGCCGGCGCCAGGCATCGCGTGCGTCCACTCCGCATGCTTCGGCTCGATCGTAGTCGCCGAGGCGCAGCGAGATGAAGCCGAGCTGGATCAAGGCCATGGCGCGCAGATCGGGCGGAGCATCGGCGGTTCGGCTCGGTTCCAGCGTCCGCTCCAGCCAGTCACGCCCCTCGATCAAGTGCCCTCGGTGCTCCCAGAACCTCCCCAGCGCAGCGGCGAGGCGCAGGCAGTCGAGCCAGTGTCCAGATTCCGCAAGCCAGGCCAATGCCTCCCGCAGATTGGCGTGGTCGGCGTCCAGGCGGTCGAACCAGAGGTGAGCGGTCGTCCGGGTCAGCTCTGGCGATGCCGTTTCTGCAAACGCCAGGAACCAGGCCGCGTGCGCATGCCGCACTATCGGCTCCTCGCCGCTGGCCGCGAGGCGCTCCGCGGCGAATTCGCGAATGGTCTCCAGCATGGTGAAGCGGGGCGAGCACGCTCCAGCGTCATCCTGGGGCGACTGAACCGATCGCAGCAGGCTCTGCTGAACCAACGCCGCGATGCTGCCGAGATCGAAGGGCTCAGCAGCGCCTGATGATCCGTCCACCACGTCAGCCCGAGAGACAGCTTCGGCGGCCTCCAGGTCGAAGCTGCCGATGAACACCGAGAGACGACGGAAGAGACGCTGCTCCTCCTGCGACAACAGGTCGTAGCTCCAGGCCACGGCGTTGCGCACCGCCTGCAAGCGTTCTGGCTGATCGCGAGGCCCACCGGTCAGGAGGGACAGGCCCTGCGCCAACCGGCTCTCCAGCGCGGACGGGGCGCGCGTATCGGACAGCGCGGCCGCCAACTCGATGGCCAGTGGCAAGCCATCGAGCCGACGGCAGACTGCCTCGATGGCCGGAGCGTTGGCATCGGTGAGTGCGAAGTCGAATCGCACCGCCTGGGCCCGATCGACGAACAGCCGCACGGCTTCGGACGATTGTCTCAGTGACCCGTCCGCGGCAGGTCCGGCACTGCCCGCGTCATGGGCGGCGCGATTCGTCAGGGAAAGCGGCGGCACGGGAAACACACGCTCACCGGAGACGTTGAGCCTGGCCCGGCTGGTAACGAGCACCTTCAGGCCAGCGGCCGCCTGAATGAGTTTCGTGACCTGGGAGCCAACCGCGACCACCTGCTCGAAATTATCGAGCACCAGCAACAGCTCCCGGTGGCGCAGGAAGCTCCCCAGTTCGCCGTGCAGTGGATCGGCGCCGATGCCGCGGAGACCGAGGGCCTGGCCAATCGCGGGGAGGACAAGGTCGGGGTCGTTGAGCGAAGCGAGGTCCACGAACACCGCGCGGTCCGCGAACGCATCCATCACGGCATTCGCGACGGCGAGGGCGAGGCGGGTCTTGCCGACACCGCCAGGACCGGTGAGCGTCACGAGCTGGACATCGTCGCGAAGCAGGAGGGCGCGGACGGCCGCGATTTCCCCATTCCCGGCCGATCAGGCTGGTGAGCGGTCGCGGCAATGGAGAGAAACGATCGGTCCGAGCCAGCGCGGTCAATTGCGGGGGCGCATCGCGCGGTTGAGGCGATCGTGGCTCGGAGCTCATGGATCCATCTCGAACGCTATTGGCAACTCTTGTCAGCACACTTTCGTGCGGGTCCCGCAGGGCTATTGTACCGATCATGGCGCAATCAGTGATAGCGGGCGCGAGGCACCGCTCGCCGATCCCCTGCCGGTCCGTTCGTGCTGATCCGGCACCCGTTCGCCTCCGTGATATGCTGTCGACATCGACCGAGCCGCCGGGACCCGATTTCACTTGCCGACCCGCGCCCCGGGAGGATCCGCCATGGTGACGACTCCGCCTCGCCTGCATCCATCGCTGATCGCCAGCCTGCACGACACGCTGCTCCTGAAGGAGGGGCATTTCTCCTTCCGCTCGGGCCGCCACTCCAGGGTGCTGCTCGATCGCGACCGACTGCTGGCCGATCCGGGCAACGCGAGCCGGGTGGGATACGCGCTGGCCAAGGCGTTTTTCACCGACAAGGTCGACACCGTCGCCACGCCGAGCGTCTGGGGCGTGGCCCTGGCGCAGTGGGTCGCCTATTTCCTCGAACCGAAGGCCAGCGTGGTCCACGCGATCCCGACCGGCGATGGCGAGCGGCACATCCCGCACAACCTGCGCGATATGCTCGATGGAAAGCGCGTGCTCCTGGTGGACAACCTGATCGTGAGCGGCAACACCCTGGAGGGATTCGCCGACGAGGTTGCAGCGCTCGGCGGGGAGATCGTCGGGCTCGGCGCGCTCTGGGACCTCGCCGACCCGACCATCCACGGGATGCGCGTCGTGGCGCTGCTCGACGACGTCTACCCCGCCTGGCTGCCCGACCAATGCCCGATTTGCGCCGAAGGCAATCATGAGATCGAAGACATCCCGTACTAGGCAGGAGCCGCCAAAACGCGGCACCGTCACGCGCGTTTCGCCCCAGCAGGCGACGGCCGAGCGCATGAATATCTATCTGGACGACCGGTATGCCTTCAGCATGAGCCTGCGGGCGCTTGGCGAGCATCCGGTGTCGGTCGGCGACCAGCTCGAGGAGTCCGATGTCGCGCGGCTGCGCGATGCCGACGAGCCTGACCGTGCCGTCGCCTCCGCGCTCAACCTGCTCGCGCATCGAGGGCGCTCGGAGCGGGAGCTGCGCCAGCGGCTGCGCATGAAGGGCTACACCGCCGGCGCGATCGACGCGGCGATCGGGAAGGTGGTCGACTGGGGCTATCTCGACGACGAGCGCTTCGCGGCAGCTTGGGTCGAGCAGCGGCAGGCGGGCAAGCCGCGATCCCGGCGAGCGCTGGCGAACGAGTTGCGCGAGAAAGGCGTCGCGCGGGAGATCGTGGAGACGACGCTCGAAGAGGCCGAGATCGATGAAATCGCCGACGCCCAACGCCTCGCGGCCGACAAGTGGCGCAAGGACGAGGGGCTGGATCCCGACAAGCGCCGCCAGCGGACGGCGGCCTTCCTCGCCCGGCGCGGCTACGGCTGGGACGTCGCGAGGCAGGTCCTCGATGCGCTCACCCGGGACGATGACACGGACGACTTCAAGCCGCGATAGATGCGGCCGGGCCCGCCCCACCGCACGCGTGATGCGTATGACGGTCATGCCATAGCCGAGTCCGGTCGTGTCGTCGCCCCGAGGCACGATCCGTTCGCGATGCGCCAGCATCGGTGAACGAACACCAGCGCCGCCCATGTGGTACAGTGAAGGAGGCTGCGGGAGGACCCACGTCGCTCGACGCCATCC
>JAEVYR010000552.1 GCA_023392645.1 Chloroflexota bacterium
GTCGAGCATGGGGGCGAGGAAACCGGCCGCGACGGCCGCCTCGAACTGCTCGGCGAACAGGCTGATCTCGCGACCGTCGAGATCCGCCAGCACGATGTGCAGCATGCCGAGCTCGTCCCGCACGAGCCGGTCGACGACCAGCTCCGAGGTTGCGATCGGTGAGGTGGGGTCGGCCGCGCGGTAGCGCGTGCTGGGCTGGATTGTTGGGATTGCGTGCAGCGTCTGGACTGCCATGTCGTGTCTCCTTCGTTCGGTCTGATGCAGCGTCGCATCCTGTGTTTCGCCACCGGGGCGGATTGGTGTCTTCGTGACCGTCGATGATGCACGTCGCGAGCCACCGGAATCGTGAACTATTTCACATTGTAGATACTCCCGTGGCGCGCGCCTGTCAACCCCCTTGGTGAGGCGGATTCCCGACCGGCGATACCGCGACCGAGCGGACGTGCGTGCAAATCTCGACAGGATCGCTACACTGGTAGGGATGCGCCCCGGTGCCATCGCCGTTTCGAGCGGCCACGCACCGCCGCGAGCGCAATTCCCCGTGAAGCACAGGGATGGCACGGTCATCCCGGTTTGGAGAGAGCAAGACGATGGCGAGAGCGCAGGCGGAGGTCACGGCGACTGGCGGCATTACGTCCACCATCCAGGACTATGTGACGCTGACCAAGCCGGGCATCCAGACGTTGTTGCTGGTGGCGATGCTGGGCGCGATGCTTGTCGCCGCCGGTGGCGCGCCGCCGATCGATCTCGTCATCCTGATGCTGGTCGGTGGGGCACTCGTCTCGGGTGGCGCCAACGCCCTCAACTGCTACATCGACCGCGATATTGACGCGAAGATGAGCCGCACGCGGCGCCGCGCGACCGCCACCGGCCGCATTTCGCCGACCGCGGCGCTCGTTTTCGGGCTGGGCATCTCGCTGCTCGGCGTGCTGGTGATCGGCTTTGCCTCGAACTGGTTCGCCGCCGGGCTCGCGGTTGTCGGCAACCTCTATTACGTGCTGGTCTACACCTTGTGGCTCAAGCGCTCGACGCCCCACAACATCGTCGTCGGCGGGGCAGCCGGAGCGGTGCCCCCGCTGGTCGGCTGGGCCGCGGTGACCGGGACGCTCTCGGCGCCGGCGTGGATCCTGTTCGCGATCATTTTCTACTGGACGCCGCCGCATTTCTGGTCGCTCGCGCTGCTCAAGCAGGGCGAGTACGGCCGGGCGAGCGTGCCGATGTTGCCGGTCGTGGCCGGGGAAGAGGCGACGCGGCGCCAGATTTTCCTCTACACGGCGCTGCTCTCGGCGGTATCGATGCTGCTGGTTCCGTTCGGCATGGGCTGGATCTACATGATCGGCGTGCTCGGCCTGAACGCGGTGTTCCTGTGGTATGCGTGGCTGCTGCTGACCGAGCCGAGCAAGGCCCGCGCCCGCCAGACGTTTTTCTATTCGCTGTGGTATCTGGCGCTGTTCTACGTGGTGCTGGTGATCGACCGGATCGCGCTTGGCTGAGTCGATGCCATTGCGTCTCTGGCCACGCACGGGTGTCGCACAGTTCAGATAACGCCGCCCACCCCAACGGCACTCCGAGTGTGCCGACGAGTCCCCGCGCAAAGCGCAAACTGGGCTGCAGTCCGTGTGATTGACGGGTCCTGACGCGGCCCGGTCGCCTCGGGTCCTGTGCCCGGGGCTGGTCACTTTGGCGGTTTGGCGCCAACCCCGGTCATCCCTCGGGATCGGCCTGCGGAGCCGTCGCCGCCTCCTTCGCGGCGCGGCGGATGCGGGTGACGGCGTCGTGGGTCGCCTGCTGCGGTTTCGGCAGATAGGCGCCTTGCGAGGCCTCCAGCACCGGCTGGACGACATCCTCGACCCGAATCAGGTTCCCCGGCGAGACGAAGACCGGATCCTTGCGCGTCGCCCGGGTGCGAACGGCGTAGCCCACGACCCTGCCCTTGCGCTCGATTGGCGTGACGTCGCCGACGTTCGGGCCGGGCTGGGTCCAACGCATTCGCAGCGGCCGCTTGGCGATGCCGATCGTCGGGGTGGCGGTGAGCAGCCCGAGGTGAGCGGCGATGCCGATGCCGCGCGGATGCGCGATGCCGTGACCGTCGTCGAAGATCAGCGCGGGCTGGTGCTCGACCTGCTCCAGCGCCTCGATCAGCACCGGCAGCTCGCGAAAGGTGAGCAGTCCGGGGATGTAGGGGAAGGTGATCGGTTTCGTCGCCGTCCTGACCTCGACGATCTCGAGCTCCGGCCAGGACATCACCACCGCGGCGGCGAAGGCGGTCGTCGCGGCGGCGGTTTCGAGGTACGAGTTGTCGACACCCATCACGAGGTCGCCCGGGCCCAGCGAGAACGGCGGCGTCAGGTCGAGCCGCTCGACCATCTCGTCCTGCACCGCGCGAGCCTCGGTCGGCGTGAGGTCCCAGTCGTGGAGATGGCGGATGTGCATCGGTGGGCTCCTCGCGGTGACGGAATCGCGATGCCGGGATCATCGCAACGCCGCTGCCACGGGCACCCGATACGGAATCAGCGACACATGAGTCGCTCCGGAGGCACGGACCGCACGCCGGACTCGCACCCACATTCCGTGTGGGTGGCGCGTACGGGTTCATGCCGGCAACCAAAAGGGACCGGACACATCCCGGCCCCTTCCTGGATATCGATTGGCGATGGGATGGGGCGTCAGTCCGAGGAGACGGCCATCAGGCGGTCGATGTCGATCTCGTCGACACCGGCCCCATCGCCGGCGGTGACGGATTGCAGGCCGATGCCGTAGTAGTCGAACCCTTCGCGAGCGACACGCGCCGGATCGAAGATGTTCCGGCCGTCGAAGATGACCGGCTCACGCAGCGAGGAGCGCAGCTTTTCCCAGTCTGGACTGCGGAACTGGCGCCACTCGGTCGCGATCACCAGCGCGTCCGCGTTGAGGAGCGCGTCGTCGCGGTTTCCGGCGAGTTGGAAGGTCTCGTCCTCGCCATAGATCGCCTCGGCGTTTTCCATCGCCTCCGGATCGTACGCCTGGACGCGGGCGCCGCGCGCGCGCAGGCCATCGATGATATCGCGACTCGGCGCCTCGCGGATGTCGTCGGTCTTCGGTTTGAACGCCAGCCCCCAGAGTGCGAAGGTCTTGCCCGCCACGTCGCCATTGAAGTGATCGAGAATCTTGTCGAGCAGCACGAGCTTCTGGCGCTGGTTGACGCGCTCGACCGCGCCGATCAGCTTTGCCTCGTAGCCTACCCCGGCGGCGGTGTGCTCCAGAGCCCGGATGTCCTTCGGGAAGCAGGAGCCGCCATAGCCGATGCCGGCGTAGATGAAGTTGTAGCCGATGCGGGAGTCGGAGCCGATGCCGAGGCGGACGCTTTCGATGTTCGCGCCGACGCGCTCGGCGATGTTGGCGATCTCGTTCATGAACGAGATCTTGGTCGCCAGCATTGCGTTGGCGGCGTACTTCGTGAGCTCGGCGGAGCGGGTGTCCATCACGATGATGCGATTGTGGTTGCGGTTGAACGGCGCGTAGAGCTGCTCCATGATCCCGATCGATTCGGGCCGTTCGGCGCCGATCACGATCCGGTCGGGCCGCAGGAAATCATCGATCGCGGCGCCTTCCTTCAGGAACTCCGGGTTGCTGACGACATCGAACGGCACGTTGACGCCGCGCGCGGCCAGCTCCTCGGAGATGATCTCGCGCACGCGGTCGGCCGAGCTGACCAAGTACGCCGCCAACGCGATGCTGGCGACCAAGATCTCGTTCATGAACGAGATCGCCAACATCGCCGAGCGCGTCGGCGCGA
>JAEVYR010000561.1 GCA_023392645.1 Chloroflexota bacterium
GGTGTAGACCGTCAATCGCGTCGAACGACAACCGGCTCGGCCGCGTCGCGGGGCGCGGCCGCAGGAGGCATGCGGGCATGACAGGTTCGAGTGACGAGGCACGCGCGTACGCGCGGGCGAACGGCGAACGGTTCCAGAGCGAGCTGTTCGAAGCGCTGCGGATTCCGAGCCTGAGCGGCGATCCGGCGCATGCCGGGGATATTCGCCGGATGGCCGAGTGGCTGGCCGACGGGATGCGCGCGGTCGGCGTCCAGAACGTCGCGGTGATGCCGACGGCGGGTCACCCGGTTGTCTACGGCGAGTGGCTGGGCGCCGGTCCGGACAAGCCGACCGTGCTTGTCTACGGGCACTACGACGTGGTGCCCGCCGTGATGGAAGACGGCTGGGACACCGACCCGTTCGAGCCGGTAGTGCGGGACGGCAAGATCTACGCGCGTGGCGCCACCGATGACAAGGGCCAGCTCTTCATCCACGTCAAGGCGCTCGAATCGTGGTTGAAGACGGCCGGCGCGGCACCGGTCAATGTCAAGTTCCTGATCGAGGGCGAGGAGGAGGTTTCATCTCCGAACCTGACGCCGTTCATCGAGGAGCATCTCGACCTGCTGGCGGCCGATGTCTGCGTGATCAGCGACTCGTCGATGCGCGTGATCGAGGAGCCGGCGATCACGCACAGCCTGCGCGGCATGACCTACATCGAGATCGAGGTTCAGGGACCCCGAGAGGACCTCCACAGCGGCTTCTTCGGCGGGGCGGTCCACAACCCGGCGGTCGCGCTGGTCGAGATCCTGGCGTCGCTCTACAACGCGGACGGCACCATCGCGGTGCCGGGCTTCTATGACGACGTCGCCAGCCTCTCCGACGAGGAGCGGGCGATGATCGCGAAAACCGATCTGTCCGAGGAGCAGCTTCTGGACGCGACCGGCGCGCCGGCGGTGTGGGGCGACACGCGGTACACCATTCGCGAGCGGGTTTCGGCTCGCCCGACCCTCGATATCAATGGGCTCTGGAGTGGGTATTCCGGACCGGGTCCCAAGACGATCATCCCCGCGAGCGCGGGAGCAAAGCTCAGCTCCCGGCTGGTGGCCAACCAGGACCCGGAGCGGATTTACGAGCTGATCCAGCGACATGTCGAGTCGATCGCGCCGTTCACGGTCCAGGTGGAGGTGCGATTGCTGACCACGGGGCGGCCGGCGTTGATTCCGTTCGACCTGCCGGAGATGCAGGCGGCCGCGCGTGCCTACGAGCGCGGCTGGGGTCACGCACCGGTGTTTACGCGAGGCGGAGGCAGCATTCCGGTGGTGGCGGACATCGTCGACCTGATGCACATCCCGGTGGTAATGATGGGATACGGACTCGACACGGACGGGCTGCACTCGCCGAACGAGCACTACAGCATCGAAATGTTCGAGCGTGGCATCGAGACCGCGATCGTCTACCTGGACGAGCTCGCGAAGCTGCCTCGCTGAGTGCCGCACGCGGCGTCCGGCGCGCGCGGTATCGACGCGATCCGGGCGAACTCCAGGATCGCTCGTGTGGGAGGGAACCGATTCGGTGGACGTGGAGCCTGGTGTCGGCAGGGCCGCGGCGGAGCCACGTGCTGCGGGGACGCGCGGGCCGCGAGCGTGGCTGAACAACAAGCAATGGGATGACTGGATCGAGACCGTCACGGTGCTCGTGCTGGCACTTGCATCGCTCGCCGCGGCCTGGAGCGGTTTCCAGGCCGCCCAGTGGAGCGGTGAGCAGTCGACGCTCTACTCGCAGGCGTCGGCCCGACGTATTCAGGCGACGCAGGCATCGAACGCCGCGTACACCTATCTGGTCATCGACGTCGATGCCTTCAACAACTTCGCGAATGCCTATGCGGCTGGCGACACCGAGCTGATGGAGTTTCATCGACGGCAATTCTCGGACCGGCTCGCCCCCGCGGTCGAGGCGTGGCTGGCGACCGATCCGCTCACCAGCTCGGAAGCGGCGGCGAGCCCGCTGGAAATGCCCGAGTACGTGGTGCCCGAGCGAGCTCGCGCCGCACAGCTCGAAGCGGAGTCGGAGGAGCTGTTCGGTCGCGGCGTCCATGCCCTCGAGCAGAGCGGGGGATACGTCCTCAACACGGTCTATCTCGCCACGGCGCTGTTTTTCTCGGGGATCGCCTCCAAGGTTCGAGGCAGGCCGGCGCGCGCGGCCATCATCGGCATGGGCATCATCCTGCTTCTGGTTGGCGTCTATCACATTGTGTCGCTCCCGGTGGAAGGTGGCCCGATCTGAGACCGCGACCGACCTGCCACCGGGGACGGTGCTCGAGGGGGTGGTCGCGTCAGCAGCGGAACGAGATGGCCTCGCTCTTGCGTGGTGTCGACCAGCGGCGGCACCCGCCGCCGACAGGAAACGAGCAGGAGCATGCCATGTCACGCACAGACGAAAATCCCGTTACCTGCGGAAATTGCGGCACCGAGAACTCGCCCGATCAGGACTTTTGTGTCAATTGCGGGCAGCCGCTGACGAAATCGGCGGCGCAGGGGATCGTCGAGCAGGCCGAGGCGCAGCGCGAAGGCGGCGCCTTCGGGGTCGGCGAGGACGATGCGGCGTTCGACAAGGCGAACGTCGACGGTGTCTCCTCGCCGCGCACGCCGCACCGGGGAACATAGGCGAATCGGTCACCGAACCTCGATTTTCGAGCGAAACGGCGGCTTGCCCTTGACGCGAAGATCGACGGCGAAGAGCGACCCGGCGAGATCGCCGACCTCCCGGCCGCGTTCGGTGCCACCGATGGCGGTGGTGACGTACGCCGTTGCGTAGTCGTCGTCGCCGAACGCGATGCTCGAGACGTTTCGCACCGGGAAGCGGACCTGCCCGAGCAGATCGCCGTCCGGTGAGTAGCGAAAGAGCCCGTAGCCGCCCCAGCGGGCGGACCAGATGGTGTCGTCGGCGGCGACCGCCATGCCGTCCGGCGCGCCGTGGTCCTCGGGCGTGCGGATGATCGCCCGGCGGCCGCTCAGCGCGCCGGTCGCCGCATCGTAATTCATGCGGTAGATCGCGCGGAAGCGCGTGTCGGTCAGGAACATCGACGTGCCATCGGCGGTGAAGCCCATGCCGTTGGATTGGGCGATATCGTCATAGCCGAGTTGGATGGAGCCGTCGGTGTCGAGTCGATAGAGCGCGGCCATGCCGTCCGGCTTCGGCATCGTGCCGCAGAAGACGCGGCCGGCGGGATCGGCGATGACGTCGTTGAAGCGCGTCTCCCGTTCGGCGGGGATCTCGTCGATCACGGTCGTGAGATTGCCGGCGCGCCACTGGACGATCTTGCCGGCGGTGCAGAAGAGCAGCAGCCCGCCATTCTCCTGGATCGTCATGCCGCCGATTTCGCCGTCGTGCTCGAACACCAGGGTGTTGTCGCCCGACACCGGATCATAGCGATAGACCCGGCCCGGCGGGATGTCGAGCCAAAAGAGCGCGCGCTCGTCGGGGTGCCAAATCGGCCCCTCGCCAGTCTCGCAGGGCAGATCGACGAGCGTGCGGATTTGCCCGACATCGAGTGCCGGAGCATCGTCGGAGCGCGGCGTGGACATGGTGTGATACCCTCCTGGTTCGCGGAACGAGACCCATGCCGATCAGCTCGCAGCCAGCGTGCCGTCGCTCCGGCAACGGCGCGGCGCTATGCCGGGTGTTCGTGACCCCAGCGGAGGACGAGCGGGTTGCGCCGGCGGGCGTGCGCCAGCAGGCCCTCCCGAATCATCGGCGAGAGCGGGCCGAGCGGGGATCGCACGGTCTCGCTGGCGATGATGCCGCCCTCCTTCATCAGCACCTTTGTCGCGTTCAGGCCGCACTGGCGATTCTCGAAGTGGATCATCGGCAGCCAGTACTCCCAGAGGTCGCGGGCGCCGTCGCGATCGCCCGCCTGCCACAGGCGCAGCACTTCGACCAAGGCCTCCGGTACCGCCGCGCTGGGCATGGTACCGGTCGCGCCGGCTTCGAGATCCGGGATCAGCGTGATCCCTTCCTCGCCATCGAACGGACCGGGACAGGCGTCGCCGGCGAGCTCGACGACCGCTTTCAGCTTGTCCGCCGCCTTCGGTGATTCCACCTTGAGGTATTGCACCAGCGGGATGGCGCGGGCCAGCTCGGCCAGCAGCGTGGCGGGAAGGGGCGTGCCGCTCATCGGCGCGTCCTGGATCATGATCGGAATGTCGATCGCGTCGGCGACGGTGGCGAAAAACCGCCTCAGCCCCTCCGTCTCAACCCGCAGCGTGGCGCCGTGGTAGGGCGCCATCAGCATCACCATCGCTGCGCCGGCATCCTGCGCCGCGCGTGATCGCTCGGCGGCAATGCGATCGCTGAAGTGGCTGGTGGTGACGATGACGGGCACGCGCCCGTCGACCTGCTCGATGCAGACGGCCATCGCGCGGTCGCGCTCGGCGTCGGTGAGGCTGATCTGCTCGGCGTAGTTGGCGAGGATGCAAATGCCATCGACGCCGGCGTCGACGAGGAAGTCGATCGCGCGGCGCTGGCTGGTCTCATCGAACGCCTCGTCGGGGTGGAATGTCGTCGGCGCGATCGGAAACACGCCGGAGAGGACCGTATCGGCGCTCATGCGTCCCGCTCGCTCTCCGCGAGGAGCGCGTCGTGGTCCTCCATCTCCTGGCGGCCCCCGGGGTCGGGATCACGCATGAAGGTGCCGATCGTGAGCAGAAAGGCGCCATCCTCGACGCCGTGGACGGAGTGGCGCACTCCGGGCGCGAGCGAGATGAGATCGCCCTCCTGCATGACGTGCGATTCGTCGCCGACGGTGAAGTCGATCGCGCCCTGCAGCACCTGAACCGTGATCGGTCCCGGCGCGCTGTGCTCCTGCAGCTCGCCACCCTTCAGCATCGTGACCAGGACGACGCGGATCGTGTCGGTCTTGACCAGGATGTTGGCCCGGTGCCGCGCCTTCCGGTCCTCGTGAGGCGGGAAGGACTCGATCACGCCGGGGAGATTGGCGATACCGTAGATCTTCTCCCCGTCATTGTTCAATCGATCCAGATGCGCTCGTTGCCACCGCTGTCCGTCGTTCATCCAGTGCTCCCTTCTGCCTGATTCGTCACCACCATCATGCGGCAACCCCGGCGGGTCGTCCAATCACATCCCCGGCGGTCGGGCAGAGCACCCGCAATCCCGATACCAGTCGCGTCGAGAGTCAGGTACGCACAAAAACCAGTACGAGAATTGTGCCAATCGACCGTTTTTCTGATGCGTGATGGTGTTCACAATGTTCTCGGGCCCACGGACACCGCCGTCCGCCGAATCTGGATGTGCACTATGCACATATTGCGCGGCGGTCTGCCGCGAGACACGGTTGCGACCGGAGGTGTCGATGATGAACAGTGGGGATACCGCCTGGCTTCTCGTCGCCTCGGCGCTGGTGATGCTGATGACGCCGGCGCTGGGGTTCTTTTACGGCGGCCTGGTCGATCGCAAGAACGTCCTCTCGACGATCATGCACAGCGTCTTCACGCTCGCGCTCGTGAGTGTGGTCTGGGTACTGTGGGGGTACACGCTCGCGTTCGGTCCCGACAAGGGCGGGGTCATCGGTGGGCTCGACGTCGTCGGGCTCAAGGGCATCGCGCCGGACGATGTGCTGGCGGGGACCGGCATCCCGGTGATGGCGTTTGTCGGTTTCCAGATGATGTTCGCCGCGATCACCCCAGCGCTGATCACCGGAGCTTTCGCCGAGCGCAAGCGCTTCAAGGCCTTCGCGATCTTCGTGCTGGCGTGGTCGACGCTGGTCTACGCGCCGCTCGCGCACTGGGTGTGGGGTGGAGGGTGGTTGTTCGAGCTCGGCGCGCTCGATTTCGCCGGCGGCACGGTGATCCACGTTTCGTCGGGCGTCGCGGCGGTGGTGGCCGCGCGGATGCTCGGGCCCCGGATCGGCTTCGGCCAGCGCCACGCCGATCCGCACGACCTGACGATGACGATCCTCGGCGCCAGCCTGCTCTGGTTCGGCTGGTTCGGGTTCAACGCCGGCAGCGCGCTGGCGGCGAATGGCGTCGCCGCGCACGCCTTCGTGGTGACCAACGTCGCCGCGGCGATGGGCGCGCTCACCTGGATGACGGTGTCGTGGATGCGGCAAGGACGGCCGAGCGTGATGGGCGCGGGCTGCGGCGCGATGGCGGGGCTGGTGGGGATCACGCCCGGCGCGGGATTCGTGGGTCCGGCGGCGGCGATCGTGATCGGCTTCGGAGCCGGCGTGCTCTGCTTCTTCGCGGTCGACCTGCTCAAGCACCGAGCGCATCTCGACGATGCGCTCGACGTCTTCGCGGTGCACGGGGTCGGTGGGATCTGGGGCGCGTTGGCGACGGGGCTCTTCGCCGATGCCGCGATCGGCGGCACCGACGGTCTCTTTTTCGGCAACCCGGAACAGCTCTGGATTCAGACCGTGGCTGTGGTCGCGGCGGCGACGTTCTCGGCGGCGATGACCTACCTCATCCTCAAGGCGATCGGCCTGGTGACCGCGCTGCGCGTGCCCGAAGAGGAAGAGGTGCTCGGTCTCGACACCACCCAGCACGGCGAGCTGGCCTACCAGCTCTGACCCGACTCCGACGCCCGGCCCCGGTCGCGTCCCGGCTACCGGGGCAGCCGCGCCCGACGAATCATTCGTAGCCTAACCCTGAAAGGACTCGATCATGCTGCTGATCATCGCCTTCACCCTGTTCCTGCTCATCATCGCGGCCTGGGTCGTTGCACCGGCGGCATCTCCCGCGCGGCAGGAGGAGCCGGCGCCGACACCCGGCCTGGCAGCTGTGGGTTCGCGGGCGGCGTGACGGGGATGCTGGCGGGCATTGGCGTCAGCTCGACCTGGTGAGGACCTCCATTCGCGGGCCGGCACAGGATCCTTCGTTCACGATCGCGTGATCTCACCGTACTTGCCGGACCTGGCATCACGCCGGTTGCGTCGCGCTTCGCGTTTCCGGTGACCGCTTGGTTTCCGCAATCGGCCGGTCGTCGATTCGGATCGCGGCCGCGCCGGCGAGGATCACGACACCGAGCACGGCGAACATCGCCGGCAGCGAGCGCTCCGCGGCCCAGCCCAGTATGACGCCACCGATGCCAATGTAGACGGTGACGAGCGCGCTGATCAGCGACAGGCCGGTCGCCCGGGCATTATCGGGCAGGTGCGCGTTGTAGAGGCCGGAAAACATGGGAATGCTCACGTGGATCGCGCCCCACTGGATGATGAAGAGTGTCACCGCCAGCGCAGGATGCTGGTTCCACGCCATAGCGAGATAGAGCGCGCCAGGGATGCCCGTCGCCAGGGTGAGGCTGCGGCGGTTCCCGAGCATCACCGGGAGGCGCCAGGCGTGCAACTGAGCGAGCACGACCAGTACTGACGCAAGGCTGAGCGCCAGCCCGAACCAGACGCCGCGGACGCCGGATTCGAGAAAGTGCTGCTGGTAGAACACCAGCAGATGCGCGCCAAACGCGTTGGTGACGACCGAGAGCAGCATCAGCCGACGGAGATCGCGGTTCCTGGAGATCGCGTTCCGGGCGATTGCGAGCAGCCGGCGGCTTTGCGGGCGCCCGGAATGTGCCAGCTGCGACAAGTTGCGCAGGCCGAAGCTGAGCGCCGCCGCGGTGGTGACGGCGATCGCGCCCATCACGATCGTGATCGTCATGCGTGGGATCGTGAGATCCGCGGCGATGACGCCGCCGGTGCTGTAGGCGACGACGCTGCCGGTTTGGGCGGCCGCGCCCAGCATGCCTTTCGCCTTCTGCATCGCCCGGGTGCGGTCGCCCGCCGGCAGCGAGTCGTAGAGCACCGCGTCGACGCTGCCCGAGCCGAGCGCGAAGCCGGTGCCGGTGATGAACTGGATGAGCAGGAACGCCGGATAGTCCCGCGCGAAGAGGAAGAGGAACTCGCCGCCGGCGAGTACGACCAGCGAGATCCGGTAGCTCCAGACGTGACCGAACCGGTCGGCGAGCACGCCGGTCGGGATTTCCATCATGAGCAGCGACACGAGCAGCATCGACTGCAGGCCGGCGATCTCGGCCACGGTCAGGCGCCGCTCCAGCAGGTAGGGCGTCATCACCGGGACGAAAAAGTAGAGCTGGCCGAAAAAGGCGGTGAGCGCGAGCAGGCGCGCGGTCGGAAGCGAGCGAACGGCAGAGAACACGGCGACCTCGTTGGATGATACGAGGCTCCGCACGGGGCGAGGGCGTCAAGAGCGATGGCTGGGGACACGAAGCGCCGTGGGGAGCCCCACGGCGACAGTCAGGGTTGCATGGCAACAGCGACGAGCGATCGTGGCCGGCAAAGAGCCGCCAGACCGCACCCTGGTCAGGGTGGAGCGATCAGAGGATGGTGCTCGTGCCGTCCGTTGCCATCTGGTTCTCAACCTCGGGTGAATAGGGTCCGGTGGTCGGCCCAGCGAATGCCGGAGCGAGTGTAGCACCGAACCGGCTATCCACGTCGGCGGGGCATGGCGCAGGCACCTGTCGTACACTGCCTCCACGGTAGATTCGACCCGAAGGAGTCAGACGACACATGGCGGCAGAACAGGACCAGCATCTCGCGGGGTCCGCGATCGATGCGATCCAGCAGACAGCTTCGCGCATCGTCGAAGCGATTGAACGCGTCATCGTCGGCAAGCGCGAGGTGATCGAGCTGGCGCTGATCGGCGTGCTCTGCGAGGGCCACGTGCTGCTGGAGGACGTGCCCGGCACCGGAAAGACGATGCTGGCGCGCTCGCTGGCGGCGGCGGTCGGCGGGTCTTTCAATCGCATCCAGTTCACCCCGGACCTGCTGCCCAGCGACGTTACCGGCGCGCTGGTGTTCAATCCCAAGACGAGCGAGTTCAGCTATCGTCCTGGCCCGATCATCACCAATGTGTTGCTGGCCGACGAGATCAACCGGGCCGGACCGCGCACCCAGAGCGCGCTGCTGGAGGCGATGTCGGAGCGGCAGGTGTCGGTCGATCGCGAGCTGGTGAAGCTGCCGCGACCGTTTTTCGTGATCGCCACGCAGAACCCGGTCGAGCTGGAGGGGACCTTCCCGCTGCCCGAGGCGCAGCTCGACCGCTTCCTGATCCGGACCACGATCGGGTATCCCTCGTTCGACGACGAGCGCCACATGCTGCGCCGGTTCCGCTCGAACGTGCCGCTCGAACATGTCCAGCCGGTGACCAGCACCGACGAGCTGAACCGCCTGATCGACCACGTGCAGGATGTCCACATCAGCGGCGCCGTCGAGGAGTACCTGCTCAACCTGAACCACACCCCGCGGGGCGCGGCGAACATCGAGGTCGGCGCCAGCCCGCGCGCGTCCCTGGCG
>JAEVYR010000577.1 GCA_023392645.1 Chloroflexota bacterium
GCAGACCGTCTTCCCAGTCGATCAGGGTGCCGTAGCAGTCGAACGAGAGGGCGTCGAAATCGGTCAGCTTCATCGTCTGCCTCCGCATGGTGGACTTCCAGGATAGAAGCAGGAGTCAGTCCGTAGACTCGGGCCGAGGTGCCCGAGTCTACGGTCGATGGCCACGACGAACCTGCGCGCCGGGGCGCAGGTCTACTCCCACTCGATGGTGGCCGGCGGCTTGGAGGTGATGTCGTAGACGACCCGGTTGATACCGTCGACCTCGTTCACGATCCGGTTGCTGATCCGCCCCAGCACGTCGTAGGGCAGCTTCGCCCAGTCGGCCGTCATCGCGTCCTGGCTGGCCACCGCCCGCACCGCTGCCACCTTGGCGTAGGTCCGGTAATCGCCCATCACCCCGGTCGACTGCACCGGCAGCAGCACCGCGAAGTACTGCCAGACCTCGCCGTTCAGCCCGGCGCCGAAGATCTCGTCGCGCACGATCGCGTCGGCCTTGCGCAGCAGCTCCAGGTCCGGCTTTGTGATCTCGCCGAGGATGCGCACCGCCAGTCCCGGCCCCGGGAACGGCTGCCGCTCGACGATCTCCTCCGGCAGCCCGAGCGCCCGGCCGACCTCACGCACCTCATCCTTGAACAGGTACTTCAACGGCTCGATCAGCTCGAACTCCATGTCGTCCGGCAGCCCGCCGACGTTGTGGTGACTCTTGATCTTGACCGCCGTCTTGCTGTCCTTGCCGGTGGCGCTTTCGATCACGTCGGAGTAGAGCGTACCCTGCGCGAGGAACGCGAACGGCCCCGCCTTGTCTGCCTCCGCCTCGAACACGCGAATGAACGTTTCGCCGATGATCTTGCGTTTGTGCTCCGGGTCGGTCACGCCGGCCAGCTTCGTCAGGAACTGCTCGCTGGCGTCGGCGTAGACCAGATCCATGCCGAACGTCTCGGTGAAGACCTTCCGCACGGTCTCGGCTTCGTTCAGCCGGAGCAGGCCGTTGTTGACGAAGACCGGCGTGAGCTGGTCGCCGACCGCCCGGTGCAGCAGCGCGGCCGCGACCGACGAGTCGACCCCGCCGCTGAGCGCGAGCAGCACCTTGTCCTCGCCGACGCGGTCGCGGATGTCGCGGATCGCCGCCTCGATGAACGATTCCGACGACCACGTCGTAGCGCAGCCGCACATCTCGACGAGGAAGTTCCGCAGGATGTCGCCGCCGCGCGGGGTGTGCTGCACCTCGGGGTGGAACTGGATGCCGGCGTAGCGGTCGGTGCCCATCGCCGCGATCGGCGAATTCGGGGACTTCGCGAGTACGCGGAACCCCTCCGGCAGCTTCGTGATGTGGTCGCCGTGGCTCATCCAGACGTCGAGCCGCTCCGGCAGCCCGGCGAAGAGAGGATGCTCGCCCGCGACCGCGATCGTCGCCGGACCGTACTCGCGGTGGTCGGCCGGGTCGACCTTGCCGCCCAGTGCGTGCGCGAGAAGCTGCATGCCGTAGCAGATGCCGAGCACCGGCAGCTCGCGCTCCAGCACCCAGCCGGGCAGTTGCGGCGCGCCCTCGGCGTAGACGCTCGCCGGGCCACCGCTGAGGATGACGCCCTTCGGGTCGAGGTGGCTCAGCTCGTTCCACATGGCGTCGTGCGGCACCAGCTCGCTGTAGACGCCGAGCTCACGCACGCGACGGGTGATGAGCTGGCTGTACTGCGAGCCGTAATCGAGCACGACCACGGTGTCGATCGCGGCGCCGGCTTCGCGGGCTTCGTCGAGCAGGTGGGCGGCATCGTCGGTGGGGTGGCCGCCGATGGCCTCGCCTTCGGTCGGGTCGGTCGTGGCGGAGGTCGAGGAGCTCACGCGGGTCTTCTCCGTAGGGTGGAACCGGGGGCCGGCGGGCCGCCGGCATCGTTGCCGTCAGTGTACCCGACCTCGGGAACCCGATTCCGGCGACCGATGGGTGATCGGAGAATAGTTATGGATATTGGATCGCCATGCCGGTTGACCTACGCATTATTGCGTACGTGACGCATTTTCCACTGACGATGAAGAAATACGCCACATCCCCGAGGTGCCGCTGGGTGCGGTGCGGCACCATCTGATGGTGCCCGCCAGCGCCGGCGGGCGAGTCGCAGCGGGGGCGACGAGCGTCGATGCTCGACCCCGCACCCCAACGAAGGAGCGAGGAGACTATTCAATCGATGTTTTGGGGCCGATATTCAGTCGTTCTGTCAGACCATCAAAAGGACGTTCGATGTACCGCATGATTTCTCGTCGCACGGTTCTCGGCAGCGGTGCTGCTGCATCGCTGGCCACGGTCGCCGCGATCCCCATGATCGCCGGCGCGGCCACGCCGGGCCGTCAAATTGCGCCGCGCCAGTCGACGCCCACCGAGGTGACCGGGCTCCACGAGCTGCCGCCGCTGCCCTACGACGTCGCCGCCCTGGAGCCGGCCATCGACGCGCAGACGATGGAGATTCACCACGGCAAGCACCACCAGGCCTACGTCGACAACCTGAACAAGGCGGTCGCCGACCTGCCCGACATCGCCGGGATGCCGGTCGAGGAGCTGGTGCAGCAGCTCGATCTCGTGCCGGAGGACAAGCGCACGGCCGTTCGCAACAACGCCGGCGGGCACCTCAACCACACGTTGTTCTGGGAGTCGATGACGCCGGGCGGCGGTGAGCCGGCCGGTGTGCTGGCGGACGCCATTGCCGCGACCTTCGGTGACCTCGCCGCGCTGCAGGAGGCGGTCAACACCGCCGGGCTGGGACGCTTCGGATCGGGCTGGGCGTGGCTGATCGTGAACCCGGCCGACGAGCTGGAGGTGACGAGCACGCCGAACCAGGACACCCCGCTGATGACGGACCTGGTCGAGGTGCCGGGCACGCCGATCCTCGGCGTCGATGTCTGGGAGCACGCCTATTACCTGGCGTACCAGAATCGCCGCGCCGACTACCTCGCGGCCTGGTGGAGCGTCGTCAACTGGGAGACCGTCGGTCTTCGCTACGAGCGAGCACTCGGCCAGTAGCCACCGCCTGTTCCGCAGCCGGGAGAGCTTCGGGTCTCTACGCACGGGCCGGTCGTATGCCGGCCCGATAAGGGCGGCCCGCAAGGGCCGTCGCTTGGAGCGACGTTGAATTGGGGGCGCGTTGTCCGGGGCACCCAATATCCGTACAGATCGCCAAGCTCAGGGAATCGCGGGTAGATCCATCCGGAGGAGTCGTTCGATCGCGTCGTTGACGAAGCCGATTAGCTTGCGGCGCATCATCGCCTCGGTATCCGGCGGGTGCCCCCAGGTGTGGAGGTTCAGGATCGGGTCGAGCGCCGCGCTGAGATCCCAGAACGGGAGGTCGACCGGTTCGGTCATGCCGGTCTGGGCGAGATAGCGCCGGGTCAGCGCGTCGACCGCGTCGCCGTCGCGCGCCCAGTGGAGCTCCAGCCGGGCCGCGGCGAGATCGAACAGGGGGTCGCCGATAGCAGCGTCCTCCCAATCGATCACGCCCGCCAGGCGACTGTCGTGCCACAGCAGGTTGCCCGGCCAGAAATCGCCGTGCAGGATCACGGAGGCGCGAGCCGGCACCGCCGGCCACGCCCGGATCATCGCCTCGCGGACCCGGCGCTCGTCCGGCGACGAGTCGGGTTCCGCCGTCGCGTCGAACAGAAGGCGATGCAGGGTCTCGCGGACGGCCGGCAGGAAGTCCAGCCGGTGCCTTGCCAGATCGATGGTGTGGAGTCGCGCCAGCGCATCGGCCATTTGCTGGACGCCGTCGGGAACCAGGCTGAGGGTAAGGTCGGGGGCGCCATCGATGTATCTCGCCGCGACGACCGGGGCGGGAAAGAATGTGCGAGTCGAATCGACGAACACCGGCACCGGCGCCGGATAACCCGACTCCGCCAGGAGCTGGAGCAGGCGGAACTCGCGCATCGCCCCGTCGCTGGCCCCCGCGCGACCGTGCTGCCACACGACGAGGCGCTCGTGGGAGGCGTCGAGATTGGCGACGTCGATTGCCGTGATCACGCCGGAAACGCCACCGGGCAGCGGTGTCAGCGCCGCCAGCCGGGCTCCGGGGCGAATGGCGTCGAGCAGGCGGGCGAAGGTTGCCTCATCCCGTCGCGGCGCGATGACGCGGTCGGTCATATGTACACCGT
>JAEVYR010000609.1 GCA_023392645.1 Chloroflexota bacterium
CGAGCAGGTAAATCTGCGCGTCGCGCGGGTCGATGTCTTCGAAATCCCGGGTGAGTGTATGGTTGGCAAGCTCACCGATCGCGCCGGCCAGCTCGACGCCGGTCGGTCCGCCACCCACCACGATGAAGGTCAGCAGCGCCTGGCGACGGGCGGGATCGGTCTCCCGCTCGGCGTCCTCGAACGCCAGCAGGATGCGCCGCCGGATCGTGAGCGCGTCCTCGATCGTCTTCAGGCCTGGCGCGAGCGATGCCCAATGATCGTTGCCGAAGTACGAGTGGGTCGCCCCCGCAGCGAGGATCAGGTAGTCGTACTCGACCATCGTTCCGTCGGCCAGCCGCAGCCGCTTCTCGTTGGCGTCGACCGACATCACCTCGCCCAGCAGCACCGACAGGTTCTTCTGTCGACGCAGGATGCCCCGGATCGGCTGGGCGATGTCGGCCGGCGAGAGTTGCGCCGTGGCGACCTGATACAGCAGCGGCGCGAACAGGTGATGATTGCGCCGGTCGATGATCGTGATCCGCACCGGCGCGTCGGCCAGCTCCTTGGCGACATTCAGCCCGGCGAAGCCGCCGCCCACGATCACGACACGGGGCCGCCCGACGCTGGAGAATGTCGGGCGATGGATTCCCTCTTCGACGCTGACGAACTGGGCAAGCGGGTCTGTGATGGTCTGCGACCGCGTCGCGTCCCGATCGATGCTCACGTTGTATTTCCGTTTCCAATCGATGCCGGTCGAACCGGCGAGCATGTACCTCCGCCCGGGCTCGTGTTGCCGGTCCGGACGGCTCAACCGCAAAGGGTAGTCGCCCACCGGCCGCACCGCAACACGCGCGCCGATTCCAGCGAAGAACCCGGCGTGGCATCTCGGGTCCTGTGCCCGAGCGCCGCCGGCGCGACGGTTGCGGTGTTCCACCGGTTCACCGGATCCGGCATCACTCGTCGTTGGTACGGCGCAACGTCATCCACCCGAAGCCGAGCACCACGAACGGGACAACCAGCGTGATGGCGGTGCTGACCCACACATCCGCGGAGAACCAGCCGAGCCCGCGCACGCTGACGTCGAGCAGCGCGTCGAACGCGTACCGCAGCGGCATCACCGCCGCGATCCAGCGCAAGACCTCCGGCATCTGGTCGACCGGCACCAGCAGCCCGGCGAAGAAGACTTGCGGCAGGATCGCAATCGGCATGAACTGCGCCACCTGGAACTCGTTGTGGGCGAAGGCACTGAGGAAGAGGCCGAGGGTGATGCCGAACAACGCCAGCGCCAGCACAAGCACGAACGTTTGCGCAACCGAGCCGCGCATCGACATGTCGAGGAAGACAATCCCGGTCACGGTGGTGATCAGCGTCTGCAACGTGGCGACGATCAGGAAGGCCGCCGCGTAGCCGGACATGATGTCGCCACGGCCGATCGGCGATACCATCAGCCGGTCGAGGGTGCCCTGCGTACGCTCCCGCAACGTGGTGATCGAGGTGACGAGGAACATCGACGTGAACGGGAACAGCCCGAGCATGAGCGGCCCGATTCGATCGAAAATCCCGGCCTCGTGGTAGTAGATGCCCCAGACGATGGTCAGCAGCAGCGGCGGCGCCACCAGGATCATCGCCATCGAGCGGTGGTCCCGGCGCAACTGCCGCAGCACGCGCAGCATCACGGCCAGGGTGCGATCAACCGACATGCGACGCCTCTCGATCCGGATCGGTCAGCACCAGCACCGCCGCTTCGAGGTCGTCGACACCGGCGCTGGCGCGTAGCTCGTCCGGCGTGCCGGTCGCGACGATTCGCCCGTTCATCAGGAACGCGATCCGGTCGCACTTCGTCGCCTCGTCCATTACGTGCGTCGTCGCCACGATCGTGTCGCCGTCACGCGCGAGCCGCCGGAACGTCTCCCATAGGTGCAATCGCAGGCGCGGGTCGAGCCCGACCGTCGGTTCGTCCAGCAGCAGGACGTCCGGCTTCGGGATCAGCGCCGCCGCCAGCGCGACCCGCTGGCGCTGACCGCCGGAATAGGTCATCACCGGCCGATCGGCGATCGAGCCGATGTCGAGCAGCGAGAGCAGCTCGTCAACGCGTTGCCGGTCCACCCGGTAGATCGCCGCGAAGAACTCGAGATTCTCGCGGGCCGAGAGATCCGGGTAGATCGCGGAATCCTGCGGCATGTAGCCGATCCGCGACCTGAGCTCCGCGTCTCCGGGCGACCAGTCGATCACCCGCGCCGAACCACCGGCGATCGGCGAGAGACCGAGCAGGCCACGGATCAGCGTTGTCTTGCCCGACCCGCTCGGCCCGATCAGGCCGAAGATCTCCCCCCGCCGGATGGACAGGCAGATGTCCCGGACGACAGGTTCGCCGCCGCGTTCGACCACAACATCGCGCAGCTCGATGGAGGTTTCAGGGTCGATCTTCCCGGTCATGGTCGCGCTCCGATCCATGGGCATCATCGCAGAAGACGTTCCATCCCCATCCCCGCCCAGGTGTAGTGAGGTCGCCGGCTACAGGATCCTGACGGACGCTTGTCGATCACGCGGCCCCGGAACAAGACGCGCTGTGCGACGGCAGGTACCGGGCGACGAGCGCCGCTCCGACCAGCGCGAATCCGGCCGCGATCAACGCGCCGATGCCGAAGGCGTCCACGAACGACGCGCGCCCGGCCGTCGCCAGCGCCTCGCCCGCCGGCCCGCCCAGCTTCGCGGCGACCGCCAGCGCCCCGCCGACCGAATCCCCGGCCGGACCGGCCGCCTGGGGCGGCCGCGAAGCGACCGCGTCCTCCATCCGGTTGGAATAGACGACATTCAGCACCGAGCCGATGATCGCGACGCCGAACGCGCCGGCGACCTGCCGCACGAGGTCGTTCATCGCCGATCCGACCCCGGCCTTCGCCTCCGGCAGCGCCCCCATCACCGATTCCGTCGACGGCGCCATGATGTTGCCCATCGCCAGCGTCAGGAAGAATAGGGTCACGCCGATCACCCCGTACTCGGTATCGACGGTCCAGAGCGACATCGAGGCCAGCACCGCCGCCAACGCGAGCATCGCGACCGTGACGACGCGCTTGGTGCCGAACCGGCGCACCCAGCGGTGACTTTGCCCGGCGCCGGCCATGATGCCGAGCGCGACGGGAATCAGGCGGATGCCCGCTCCCAGCGGCGTATACCCATGCACGAATTGCAGGTACTGCGTGAGCATGAAGATCACGCCGAACAGGGCGAAGAACGCGAATCCGATCGCGGCGGCCCCAAACGAGAAGCGCAGGTTCCGGAAGAAGCCGAAGTCGAGCATCGGCGCCTCGACGCGCAGCTCGCGAATCGCGAACCCGGCGCCGAGCACGACCGCCAGCGCGAACGCGCCGAGCACCAACGGGTCGAGCCATCCCTTCGACGGCGCCTCGATGATCGCGTAGACGAGCGCGACCACCGCGCCCATCGAGAGGACGCCGCCCGGAATATCGAGCGCGTTCGCGTCGGGATCGCGACTCTCGGGGATGATCAGCAGGCCACCGATC
>JAEVYR010000629.1 GCA_023392645.1 Chloroflexota bacterium
CACCTCGGGACTGCGAAAGGTGGGCGCCAGGCTGTGGTTGGCAAGCAGGGCATCGGGGTTCCGAATCTCCTCCTGGCCGACTAATGAGACATCGAGCAGAACGCCACCGCGGACGATCTTGCCAGGCGACGGCAGCGCGGCAGGATCGTCGACGACAACCACGATGTCGAGATCGGACGACGGCTCCAGCACGGCGGCGTCCGGCATCGTCAGGATCGAGCCGTGCCAAAGCGCGCCGCGATACCCCGGCAGGAGCCTCGCGTCGCTCGCAACCCATGCGTTCGCTACGGCTCGTGCCTGCCTCGCGTTCATGTGACCTCCAGCGTGACGTGGGAATTACGTGGTTTTACCGATGCGGCGTGGCCGCCCGGAGCGCAGGATGACAGCGGGAACCAACGATCACGCCGGGGCCATCGCGTCGTGCCGATCTATCGTACCAGCCGCGCGGGAGCGGCCGCTCTCGCGACCCTTGGAAACGGAGCGCGCGCATGATCACCCACGTCGCATACCGACACGTCCTCGCTCGCTCGCTCGTCGTCGTCGCGCTTCCGGTCGCGCTGTTGCTCAGCGCATCGGATGCGGGAGCAACGACAATCGCCGCCGCCCACGCGCCCGGCGGCGTCGTGCATGTCGCGATCGCGCAAGTCGCCGCCCCTCAGACCACAACCGTGTCGCGATCGGTGGGCCTGATGACCGGGGCCAGCAGCACCGACATGCAGGCGGAGCTGGGCGCGTCGCGCATGGCCTCGCGCTCCGTCGGTCTGAAGTAGCGTCAAGCGTCAGGTGGGCACGACCTCACGTTCGCCGAGGCTGAACCACGGGTTGAGCATGGTTCCGAATCGGTGCACCATCAGGTCGAACTGCTTGCGCTCGATCGGCAGGCCCGACAACGGCTCGTGACCATTGAGCACCCAGTCGAAATCGCGCCCGGACAGCGTTCGAAGGGATGCCTCCCACGACCGCGCCGCCTCGACCCAGGCCTCGATCGTGGCTCCCTCCAGGCGACGCATGGATCCACCAACCGTGTCCCCCGCGAACAGCACCTTCCGGCCGTCGATCTCCCCCAGCAGGCACACCGACCCTTCGGTATGCCCTGGAGTCGAGATCACCTCCACAACGGTGTCGCCGGCCGGGATCATATCGCCGGGATCGAACGGCAGCAAGCACGGATCGTCGAGTCGAATGAAGGGCCGACCATAGACGTAGCTCGCCGTGCGGTAGGCATCCGCCTCGTGCACCACCGGCAGGTCGGCCCGATGGATGCGGAGACAGATATTCGGATTCATCTCTCGCAGACTGTGAAATCCGTGAATGTGATCGTAATCCGCATGAGTCGCGATGACCTGGCCGATATCGGTCGGCGCCAGGCCGATCTGGGCCAGGTTTGAGACGATCCGAGGGACCGCGAATTCGCTGCCGCAGTCGATCAGTGTCGGTTGATCCCCGGTCACGAGATACACATTGCCACTGTCGACATGGGGAAATTCCGCGTATACAACATAAAGATGGCTTGAAAGTTGATATGGACGATCCAGTTCAGACATATTCCATCGATACCCTTACGCAGCACGGCTGGTTGGCAGGCCTCCTGATCCCGTCATCATCATCATAATCGCCGCTTCTCGCCGTGTAAAGATAAGCGCTTCTCGGATATGGCGTGCCAACCCGTTCGCAAGGCACGACGAATCCGACCCGCTCGCGATGTTCCGCCGGCTCATCAATGACGGTTCGGCGCTGATTCCCACGAATCCAGCTCGTCGTCACTTCGTGCATCGAAAACCCGAGAGACGAATACGCAATTCGGCCGATGCAGACGCGCCGGCCAAGCGCGATGATAGCGCCGGGTCAGACCTGAAGGGATCGCCGGCAATGCCGAAGTGAAAGGAGCGTGGCCATGCTTTCCTTTCGTCACCCCACACGCCGAACGCTTCGTGGAGCCGCGCTCGCCGTTGCGCTGCTCCTCGCTGGCAACGGCGCGGCCGCCGCACCGGGCGCAGCCGGAGTCGCCCCCACAACCTCGGTGGCGCACATCCTTCCCGGCGACCGCGAGATCGCACGGATCGAGGCTCTCGATCCGGCGAACGCCGGCGTCACGTTCGTCCTCGCGCGAGGGACGGACGGTCCGGCCGCGAACGGGACCGAACCTGAGCCGATCAACATCTGCATCGTGTGCGACAACCTCGCCTGACTCGGATTCCGGAAGATCAGGCGAGGTTCGCGCCCCGGCGGAGCCATGCGCGCAATGTGCGCATGGCTCCCTGCCGTCCGTGGTCACCGGCGATGCCGCGGGCAGCCGCGATACGCAATCCGTGCAACAGCACCGGCACCCATCGAATACAGCATCTGGTCGATGTGCCGGAGCGACCGTAGGCGCAGGATGGCGGCATCGGAACCGGGTTCGCTCGCGAATCGCCGGCACCGACGGGCGAGCAGGAGGCATCGCCACTCGCCCGCAACGTTCGCCCGGCGTCACCGGCCGCGATGCCAATGTCACTCGCCGGGACGCCGCTCTTGAACGGAGGTTCGCGATGAACCTGCACACCGGGTCCCGCGCACGCGCCGCCATCGCCCTGATCTTCGCCCTCGTCCTCGCCTCCGTCACGACCTCCGGCGCCATCGTTTCGGCAAAGGACGACACCGCCGGATGCGTGTACTACGAAACGCCCTACAAGCAGGAGACATCGGTGACTGACGCCAACGGCGAGACCCATTGCGCGTCCGCCGCCGAGGCGGCCGCCATCGCCGAAGCCGCCGGCTGGCCCGATTTCGACCCGACCGACATGACGCAGGAGATCGCCCAGTACGAGGCACAGCAGGAAGCCGCCGCCTGGCCGGATTTCGATCCGACGGACATGACGCAGGAGATCGCTCAGTACGAGGCGCAACAGGAAGCCGCCGCCTGGCCCGACTTCGATCCCACCGACATGACGCAGGAGATTGCCCAGTACGAGGCCCAGCAGGAAGCCGCGGCGAACAGCCCGCGCATGACGCAAATCGCCGCCGAGATTGCATCCGGCGGTGGCGATGTCGACGTCGCCTACGACGCGCCATTCGCCGCTTACCCGGGAC
>JAEVYR010000009.1 GCA_023392645.1 Chloroflexota bacterium
ACTCACCCGAGCCGAGCTGCTCGCGATCGAGCGCGACCATATCGACCGCACCACCGATCCCGCACCCACGATCTACGTCTTTTATGCCGACGCCGCCAAACGAGGCAAGGAACGCCATCTGCTCACCTCGCCCGAGTTCGCCGCGACGCTCGATCGCTACATCGAGTCGCGCAACCCTCGGGGCAAGCTCTTCCCGGTCGGACCGCAGGCGATCAACGGCATGGTTGAACGCGTCCGCCGCGCGGCGGGGATCGACAAGGATGTGAGTCCGAACGTGTTGCGCCACACGTTCGCGGTCGACCAGGCAGCCGCCGGCGCCGATCAGCAGCACCTGCTGGCCCTGCTCGGACTGGCGGACGACCCCCGCAACCGCGCCAGCGTCAACCGCTACCTTCGCCTCGCCGAGCCGCCGATCAACACGCAGCCCAGCGGCGAGCCAGCAGACCCCACCCCGCCCTTCGACCCCAACCCCGTAGAATGACGCTGCGCGGGCGCGCATTCGGCCCCCGCCATCGATCGCTATCGGGGAGACCGTGGGAGTGACGACCGGGCAACTCATCATCATCGCGCTTCGCGTGGTCGTGCCGCTGTTGATTCTTCGCCGTCCGCTCGCGGGCGGCATCATTGCGATGGCGCTCGACGCGCTCGACGTCGTGATGGTCGAGTGGATCAGCGATGGCGGCATGGGGCCGCACTACCATTCCATCGACAAGGTTCTCGACCTCTGGTACCTCGGTCTCGAGGCATGGGTCGCCTGGGGCTGGTCCGCGCGCATTCCTCGCCTGATCGCCCTGTGGCTGTTCGGCTGGCGCGTGCTCGGCGTGATCCTGTTCGAGCTGACCGACCAGCGCTGGCTGCTGTTCGCCTTCCCCAACCTGTTCGAAAACTGGTTCCTCTTTGTGCTGATCGTCTGGAAGTGGTTCCCGCGGGTGAAGCTGGACACCTGGCGCTCGGCGCTGATCTGGCTGGGAATCCTCTACATCCCCAAGCTCGGCCAGGAATACCTGCTCCACGTCGCCGAAGCCCAGCCGTGGGACTGGGTCAAGCGCCAGCTCGGCTGGTAGCAGCATTTTCGCCGGAGTATCTCGCAGCAAGAAACTGGAGCGAGCTCATCGTCCGCCGGCGTTGGCCTCGCTCCAGGCCAGCAACGTCTCGGCGAGGCCGCTCAGCTCCTCGCGCGGCTCCAATACCGACAGCCACCGCTCCGGAAGTGCCTCGACACCGTAGGCGGCCCCGACCAGCGCCCCCGTGACCGCGCCGGACGTATCGGTGTCGTCACCCATCGACACCGCCGTCACGATCGCCTCTTCGGCGGACTCCCGGTGCGCGATCGCCCAGAATGCCGCGCCAAGCGTCTCCAGCACGAACCCGCCCGAACGCACGTCCCCGTATTCGCGCCCCGCCGTCTCCCGGATCGCCGTGACGACCTCGGCGTCGTCGACGCCGGCCACCGCCGCATCGACGACGCCGTCAACGGCGCCGCCATCGAGCAGGTACGCGATCGCCTGGTTGAGCGCCACACTGCCCCACGTCGCCATCGAATCCGGGTGCGTCATCCTGGCGACATCGGTGCTCACCTGGCGCAACATCTCGGGGTTGTGCCGGAAACGCAGCGCGATCGGCGCGCAGCGCATCACCGAGCCGTTCCCAGCCAGCTTGCCGGGCGTCTCCGACGTCATCCGCACGCCCACCTCGGTCCATGGCACGCCAGCCGCCAGTTTGGCCAGCGCTCGGCTCGTCGTGATGCCGATATCCTTGGGCTCGGACCGGTACCACGCCACGAAGTTCTCCACCACCTGGTCCAGGTCGATCCCGCGCGGCGAGCACGCCCGTGCGATCGCCAGTGCCATCGCGGTGTCATCGGTCACCTCGCCCACGCGCAGATCGTGCGGACCGCCACCCATGATCTCGCGGACGCCGTTCGGGTAATCCCGCGCCAGCGCTGCCCGGGGCGAGAACTCGACCGCGCCGCCGAGCGCATCGCCCGCCGCCAATCCCAGCAGCGTCCCTCTGTACCGTGACCGCATCGTCGTCACTCGATACTCTCCTCAGCGTTCAACGGTTGGTCCGCGCCGCGGCGGGCGAGGCCATCGGGTTGAAGAACCATTCCTCGAACTGTTTCTTCAAGGTCTCACGATTATCCGCCCAGTACGCCCAGTTCTCGAAGAACTGAATCTCGAGATGCTCGGGTGCAGTCGGCAGCGTTTTGACGACGTCCGGCCGAATCAGCTCCAGCGCCTGCTTGTTGGCCGGCCCGAACGGCTGGTGCAGGCTGAAGTTCGCGCTCGGCACGGCCCGGGTGGCGAAGTTGATGAAGCTCATCGCGACGTCGAGGTTCTCGGCGCCGCGCGGTACGGCCCAGCTATCCGCCGAAATCATGCCGCCGTGCCAGGTCAACGTCACCAGCGAGGCGACATCCGGGAGCTGCGAGCGGATGTTCCACGCGCTCGCCAGCCCGACCTGACCGGTGCGCACAAGCTCCACCGGTTGCTTGCTGTCCTCGTAGAAGATCGTCGCCTCGCGGATGCGTTCGAGCGACGCGAACGCGCGGGGCACGTCCAGCGGGTACAAGGCATCCATTCCCACACCGTCCGCCAGCAGCGCGAACTCCAGCGTGCCGACCGGATCCCGGCGCAACGCGCGAGTGCCGGAAAAGGTGGAGAGGTCCCAAAAAACCGCCCACGACTCGGGAACCTCGCTGACCGCCGCCGACGACGCCATCACCGTGGAGTAATACATCGCGCCGACGCCGTGCTGCTGCGCGGCCTGCTCGTACAGCGATGACGGATCGACGATGTCGTAGTCGATCGCCGACAGGTAGCCCTGCTGCGCCAGCGGCAGCACGTCCTCTGCCGGAATCAACACGACATCCCAGACGGTTTCCCCGTTTTCGACCTGGTCGATCAGGTTGGCGATGCCGTCGCGGCCGAACGTCTGGTGCCGCACGGTGGCGCCGGTCGCGACCTCGAACGGATCGAAGAAGGCATTGGTGAGCGCGTCAAGATAATCGCCCACCCCGGCCGAGGCGACGACCAGCGACCGGGCGAACCAGCGCTCCGAATCGAGGTACCCAGGCACCGGAGAGCCGATCGCCGGCTGAGTCGGGGTCGGGGGCGCCTGGGTCGCCTCCGGCACCTCATCGAGCAGGTCGGTGGTCGGGGTCACGGCGTCCGCGGTCGCGTTGCCATCGCCGTCGTCCAGCGGCGAGCACCCGCCCAGCACCAGCAGCCCGGCGCCGGTCAGCATCGAGCGGCGTGACAATCGGGTTGTCGAAAACGGCCCAGATGTCATGCTGCTCGCCCTCGTGTGCTTTGGTGTCCCGGAATCGTGCATCGCGTCGCGATTGCCTGAAATGATACGCGATAGGCCCGGCTCGTGGCCGCGCAAGCGTGAACCGCCCATGCTCCAGCGGACGGATTATCCTGTACACTACCTTTACCGACGGCAGGTATCCGATCGGAGGCGGTGTCCCAACCGGGTTCGCCGCGCTACGCGCGACCCACGGAGACGCCGCGATGGACACCTACAATCTGTACATGGACGAGATCCCGGCAGATGACGGCGACGACGCCGAAACGGTCGATGTCGAGTTTCGTGTCGTTCCGGCCAGCGAGGACAGCAGCGACGACGACAACACGCCGGTTGTCGCTGGGCTCGATCTCGTTGACTTGATCAACCTGCGCGACGCGCTCTCGCAGGAGATCGACAACTACGCGCTCACCGCGCTCGAAGCAGAGGCCACCGCGGCGCTCGGCGCGGAAGACTGACCAGCACGCGGCTCCGGAGTGCGACCGGATCGCCGCCAGCCATGAGGTTCAAAGGCATATGACGGATTAGTCCTGCTCCGCGGGCCACTCGCCCTGCGGAGGTGAAGCTCCCACCGCTCCGCCGGCGCAATGCCGAGCGTAGTGCCACGCTCTACCATGCAGGACAATCCATGCTTACCCTCACCGGTGTCTCCCATCGCTTCGGCGATCACCTGTTGTTCGACAATCTCACCCTCAGCCTGAATCGTGGCGATCGCCTCGGCCTGATCGGCCCGAACGGCGCCGGCAAGTCGACCCTCATGCAGGTCATGGCTGGCTCGCTGCCCCCTGCCGACGGCTCGCGCGCCGTCGCGCCGGGCGCCCGGATCGGCATGCTGCCGCAGGGCACCCTCGACATCGAGTCGGGCACGCTCGCGGACGCGCTCGACCCCGCGACAGGCGGCTGGTTCAGCGCCTCCCGGGCGCTCGACGACGCCACCGCCTCGCTCGCCGGCCCCGAGGGCAACAGCGATGCCACGCTCGATCGCTGGGAATCCGCCCAGGCTCGCTTCGAATCGGCCGGCGGTTACGCCGTTGCCGATCGCCTCGACGCGCTCCTCGATCGCTTCGGGCTGCCCCCGAACGCGTCCGCGCGACCGCTGTCCAACCTCTCCGGGGGCGAGCGCACGCGCGCCGGTCTCGCCGCGCTGCTCGCCATGCAACCCGATCTCCTGCTGCTGGACGAGCCGACCAATCACCTCGACATCGCCGGTCAACGCTGGCTGGTCGACTTCCTTGCTACCTACCCCGGCGCGGTGGTGATCGTCTCGCACGATCGCGCCTTTCTGGAGGAAACGGTCAATCGCATCGCCGCGTTCCGGCCCGATTCGACCTCCATCGACTTGCACACCGGCGGTTACGCGGACTACGTGGAAACGCGCCAGAAGCGACAGGAGGCAGAGCTCGAAACCTGGAAGCGCCAGCAGGAAAAGATCGCGGCGCTGGAGTCATCCATCGACCAGCAGGAGCGCTCGGCACGCAAGGTCGAGGGCGAAACGATCCACTTCCACTACCGCAAGCGCGCGGCGAAGGTCGCCCGTGCCGCGACCGTTCGCAAGGCGCGGCTGGAGCGCATGCTGGACTCCGAGGAGCTGGTCGACAAGCCACGGCGACACTGGGGGCTGGCGCTGGACTTCCCGGAACCAGTGACGCAGGCGCGCGAGGTCGTCACGCTCGACCACGTCACGGTCCAGCGCGGAGGCCGAACGATCCTCGAGGATGTCTCGCTCGATCTCCGCTACGGCGAGCGTCTCGCGCTGATCGGGGGGAACGGTGCCGGCAAGACGACGCTGCTGCGCGTCATTTCCGGCGAGCTTCAGCCGGATACGGGCTACTGTCGCCTGGCCCCCGGCGTTCGCATCGGCCTGCTCGCGCAGGATCAGGAGTCGCTCGATCCGGGCAAAACGGTGCTGGAATCCATTCAGGACCACGTCACCGCATCGGAGTCGGAGCTGCGCACCGAACTGCACCGATACCTGTTCGGTGGCGACAGCGTCCATCGCCGCGTCGCCGATCTCTCCTGGGGCGAGCGCACCCGGCTGATGCTGGCGGCGATCGCCATCCCGGGCGCCGATGTCCTGCTGCTCGACGAGCCGACCAACCATCTCGACCTGGACGCCCGCGAGGAGTTCGAGGAGGCGCTGACCGCATTCCCGGGAGCGGTCGTGCTCGTCTCCCACGACCGCTATGCCGTCTCGCGCATCGCCACGCGCGTGCTTCGCGTTGCCGCTGGCCACCTCCATGAGGTCGACCTCGCCACCGACCCTGAGTTCGCCGCGTTGGCGTAGCGTCAGCCCTGAACACCTGGCATGAGATGCCAGGCAAACCGCCCCGGCACGAGGTCGGAGTGACGTTGCTGAGAGGCGCACGGTCGAACATGAACCACGTCGGCTTCCACGGTCCATGCACCCCTTGCCAGAACCCTGGTTCCACCGGAGAGTGACGCAACGACGCTCGCTCGAAACGTCCAGGGAGGCACCATGAAGATCGTCCGCGTCACCGGCTATCCCGTCATGTCCGGCATCCGCTGCCAATTCGTCGTCGAGATCGAAACCGACACCGGCATCGTCGGCCTCGGTGAGGGCGGCATCTCGGGGCGCGAGCTGGCCATGCAGGGCATGCTCGACCACTTCACCACCCAGCTCATCGGCCAGGACCCACGCCGCATCGAGCACATCTGGCAGCAGCTCTACCGTGGCGCCTACTTCGAGGGCGGCACCGTGCTCGCCGCGACCGTCTCCGCCGTCGACATCGCCCTGTGGGACATTCTCGGCAAGCACCTCGGCGTTCCG
>JAEVYR010000023.1 GCA_023392645.1 Chloroflexota bacterium
ATCATGGATGGCGCGACGCCGATGCAGCTGTTCCGGCTGGTCTACCTGCCGCTGATGATCCCCTCGCTGGTGGCCGTTGGGACCTATGCCATCCTGCTCGCCTGGAACGAGTACCTCTACGCCTTCCTGCTGCTGTCGAGCGAGGCGAACGTGACGCTGCCGGTCGCGATGGGATTCTTCCTGGCGACGGACGACGCGCCGTGGAACCTGCTGATGGCGGTGGCGCTGATCTACGCGGTGCCCCCGGCGATCCTCTACTACGTGGTGCGGCGGTACATGGTGACCGGACTCACCAGCGGCGGCGTCAAGGGGTAACGCCAGCGGCGGCGTGACCATCGCGTCGGGCGCGAGGTTTGGCGGGGTGGCCCACCAGGCGTCGCCGTCCGGACTCAGTACCTGGTGGTGACGGTGCGGTGGTACGGCGCGACGTCGCTGGGAAGCGATTGCCCCAGCCGCCAGAGCCGCCAGTCGAGCTCGGCGGCGGTGATCTCCAGCCCCATCCCTCTAGCGGCCGCGACGATGCGCTCGCAGGCCTGCACGGTCCCCGCCCGGATCGCGACCTCCCGCGGATCGTTCGGTGGAATGGGGTCGCGCCGGGCGATCCACGCCGATAGCGGCTCGGCATATCGCAGCGCGCCGAGGTGACGCAGCACCTGGGGCACCTTGTAGTCGGCGAAGGCGGACAGCAACTCGAGGTCTTTCGTGATCGCGAGGTCGGTGCCGGCCAGTGCGCCGGCGAGATCGGCGGCGAGGATTTGCGCCCGCTTCAGCAGCGGCACCTCGAGCACGAGCCCGTCGCGACGCCGCCAGACGGTGGTGTCCTCGAACATCGTGTAGCGTCGAATGGCGAGCCGCACGACGCGAACGGCCGAGCCGCGAGCGTCGATGGCGATATCGGCCGGCCGCGCCTCGCGCTCATGTCTGGGGTCACCCAAATTCCGAAGGCAGATGATCCGATCTTCCAGTAACGGGATCTCCGGGCCGCCCGCATCGCCGCGCAGGATGTGGGCGACCTTGCCGGCGTCCATGTCCTTCAGCCAGTCGCGGTCCCAGATCGGCTCGCCGTCATCGACGACGGCGCGATGGAGCGCGGCGGCGAGGGCGTCGTAGCCGTCGTGAGTGACGCCGCGCCAGGTGACGCGCCAGCGGACGTTGGGGTCGGGACCCTGCGGCCAGAAGCAGTAGTTGAGCGCGTCGAGCACGACGACCCAGCCGGCGATCTCCTCCGGCGTGCCGCGGAAGTGAAGGGTGTCGTCCCACACCGGCGGCTCGCCGGCTGTGTCCGCGAGCTGGCGCGCGACGCGATCGACGGCGCGCTGGTCGATGCGGACGTCGCAGGTTTCGGCCATCACCTGGGCGGTGGTGACGCGGATGGCGAAGGGGTCGCCGGGGGTTGGATAGAGCTTCGTGTTCATGCGGGCAGTGTACAGAGACTCGGCGGATGCCTGGGGATCTCTACCCTTGTGTCTCGTGCGGAATCTGGATGCATGCGCGGCAACCGGCGCAAGCTCTCAGCCACGGACACCCGGAGCGACATGCTCGCGCCAGGCCGCACCGTTCGGGAAGGCGTAGTCGCGAAGGGAGTCGGGCTTCATGGTGATGCTGTAGCCGGGTGCGGTGGGGACCTGATAGCGTCCATCCCGCACTACCACCGGGTCGACGAAGTGCTCGTGCAGGTGATCGACGTATTCGACCTGCCGGTTTTCGAGCGAGCCGCTGACGGCGATGAAATCGAATATCGACAGGTGCTGGACGTACTCGCACAATCCGACACCGCCCGCGTGTGGACAGACCGGCACGCCGAATTTCGCCGCGAGCAGGATCACCGCCAGCACCTCGTTGACGCCGCCGAGGCGGCAGGCGTCGATCTGGCAGAAGCGAATCGCCTCGGCCTGGAAGAGCTGCTTGAACATGACGCGGTTGTGGCAGTGCTCGCCGGTGGCGACGCCGATCGGCGCAACCTGCCGCGCGATGGACGCGTGTCCGATGATGTCATCGGGGCTGGTCGGCTCCTCGATCCACCAGGGATCGAACCGCGCCAGATGCTCCATCTGCGTGATGGCCTCGTCGACCCCCCACACCTGGTTGGCGTCCATCATCAGGTGCCGGTCGGGGCCGATCTCCTCGCGGACGATGGCCGCCCGTCGCACGTTTTCCTCGAGGTTGGTGCCGACTTTCATCTTGAAGTGGGACCAGCCCTCGCCGACGCCCTCCCGGCAGAGCCGGCGCAGCTTGTCGTCGTCATAGCCGAGCCAGCCAGCCGAGGTGGTGTAGGCGGGGTAGCCGTCACGGACGAGCTGCGCCTCGCGATCCGCCCGTGTCGGAGCCTTGCCGGCGAGGATGTTCAGGGCTTCGTCGGGGGTGAGCGCGTCGGTGATGTACCGGAAGGGGATGCAGGCAACGAGCTGCTCGGGAGAGAGATCGACCAGCAGCTTCCAGAGCGGCTTGCCTTCCACCTTTGCCCACAGGTCCCAGACCGCGTTGACGAGGGCGGCGGTAGCGAGGTGAATGACGCCCTTTTCCGGCCCGACCCACCGCAGTTGGCTGTCGCCGGTGATCATGTCCCAGAACGCGCCCATGTCGGCGGTGAGCGATTCGAGCGACTTGCCGCGGACGAGCGGGGCGAGCGCCTTGATGGCGGCGACGCAGAGCTCGTTGCCGCGGCCGATGGTGAAGGTCAGGCCGTGGCCCTCGATGCCGTCCGGACGGTCGGTGTGCAGGATGACGTAGGCGGCGGAGTAATCGGGATCGGGATTCATGGCATCCGAGCCGTCGAGCATGCGCGACGTCGGGAAGCGGATATCCAGGGCGGTCACGTCGGTGATGGTCGTGGACACGATGCTCCTCCGGGATGAATCGAAACTGTATACAGAATGATACCCACGATTGGCGCGCGGCGCGCTGTGGAGCGTGACATGCCAGCCGGAAACAGTCTTGCAACACGACCCGCCACGGGAGCGGGTCTGT
>JAEVYR010000139.1 GCA_023392645.1 Chloroflexota bacterium
TTCGATGGGGGGCGGGACGCGACAACCACCGACGCGAACATCCCCATCAGCCGCAGGATTCCGGCCATCTGCATCGGCGTCGCCTCCGGCGGCCACGCGCACCGCGAGGATGAGTACATCGATCTCGACCTGGTGCCGACCGGGGTTACACAACTCGCGCTGGTGACCCTTGAAGCCGCTCGGTTGCTGGGCAATGATGAGTTGAGGATCGTTGACTGACCGGCACCCGCCGGAAGCTGGAAAGCCCGTGGATTCATGCTGAGAGCCGCAGATGAGCGCTCGCTCGATAGCCAGGTGTTCGTTGCGCTCGACGTGGAGACCACGGGGCTCGACCGGGCCAGTGACGAGATCATCGAGATCGCCATCGTTCGCTTCACGCGGCAGGAGGTGCTCGACACCTGGTCGACCCTGGTGCGGCCGGCACGCATGCCCGGTCCGGAAATCGTCCGGCTGACGGGCATCGAGCCGCGCGAGCTGGAAGGCCAGCCGGGATTCGCGGAGATTCGCGAAACGGTGAGGGACAAGCTGGGAGCGCACCCCATCGTCGGGCACTCGGTCGACTTCGATGTCGCCATGCTCGCGTCAGCGGGGCTCCGTCTGGCGAACCGCTCCCTCGACACCTACCGGCTCAGCGCATTGTTCCTGTATGGCCTGCCGGCCTACAGCCTCGCCGCGGTGGCGTCCGCGCTTGACGTGCGTGTCGACGATGTGCACCGGGCGCTGGCCGATGCGGAGACGGCGCGCCGGGTCTTCCTGACGATGATCCCGCTGATGCAGCGGTACTCGTCGACCACGCTGCTCCACGCGGCGCGGCATGCCACCGGTGCCGGTTGGCAGGAAGCGTGGCTCATGCGGCTGATGGCCGAGGACGAAACGCTCAGCCCGATCTTCCGCGATGCCTCCGCCCTGCCGTGGCTCGAGCCCGCCGAGACGCGGTTCCTGAGCCGCCTGCAGCGGCCCGAGGCGTTGAAGAAGACCGGGGTGACCACGCCGGTCGATCCCGCCGACGTCGAACGGGCGCTGAGTCCCGGCGGCGCGCTCGGCACCGTGCTCGATCACTTCGAGCGCCGGGAGGGGCAGATCCAGATGGCGGCGGCCGTCACGGACGTGCTCAACCACAACGGCCAACTGATGGTCGAGGCCGGCACAGGCACCGGCAAGAGCATGGCCTACCTGCTGCCGGCGGCGCTCCACGCGATCAATCGGGGCGAGCGAGTCGTGGTTTCGACCGATACTCGCGCCCTCCAGGAACAGCTGTACCAAAAGGACGTGCCGGACGTACAGACGGCCGTCGAGAGGCTCGGCATCCCTCAGGAGGTGCGCGCGGCCGTCCTCAAGGGACGCAACAACTACATCTGCCTGCGCCGGTGGTTTTCGCACGACAAGCGCGATGTGACCGATCCCGCCGACGCGTCGATGCGCGCAAAGGTGGCGTTGTGGCTTGACGAGACGGATACGGGAGATCAGGCCGAGCTGAGGCTCGCGCCGGATGAGCTGACGCATTGGCGGCAGATCGCGGCCGAAGAGGAGGCCTGCGTCGCCAGCCAGTGTCCGTTCAACCAGCGCAATCAGTGCTTCCTCTATCGGGCTCGCCGCAAGTCCGAGAACGCGCACCTGGTGGTCGCCAACCACTCCCTGTTGCTTGCCGACACGCAGCACCGGGTGCTGCCGGAGTTTGACCGCCTGATCGTCGACGAGGCGCATCACCTGGAGGAGGAGGCGACGCGTCACTTCGGCTTCGTGCTCGATCAGCGGGTGATCGAAACCCTGCTCGACACGCTGATGCAGGGCCGGCGCGGCGGGCAGCGCGGAACCCTGCAGCAGGTTGAGGGGTTCCTCTCGACGTCGCCCGAGCTCTCGGCGCGCCGGGCGGCTCCCGAGGCCCAGGAGCGGGTGCGGAACGTCGGGAACATCCGCGCCCGGGTGCTGGCGCTCAACACCGAGATCTTCCAGCGTGTGGATCGCATGCTTCGCGACCAGCGCCAGGGTGGCGGCTATGGCGCGTCGCTCCGCATCACCGAAGCGATGCGCGCGCGCCAGCCTTGGCTGGAGCTGGAGCAAATCTGGGAGCAGCTCGACCGCGGCCTGTTCGACTACGAGTCGCTGATGACCTTCCTGCTCAATGAGCTGGAGCGCCTACCGGCGCCGAAGGAGGCACCCGACAACCCGCAGGCCCTGGTTCGCGAGGAGCTTTGGCTGGAGCTGATGTCGCGCTGGCGCGAGCTGCACGAGTTTCGAAGCCGCCTGACCTCGCTCGTGGCTGAGCCGGCCGAGGACACCATTTACTGGCTCGAACAGGTTGGACCGCAGCGCATGTCGACGATGCAGGCAGCGCCGTTGTTCGTCGATGAGCTGTTGCAGCAAAAGCTGTATGCCGGCATGCGCACGGTGGTCGCCACATCGGCGACACTGACAATCGATGGCACCTTCGACTACATGGCCAGCCGGATGGGGTTGAAGGACGGGCAGACGTCGGCGTTGGGATCGCCGTTCGATCATGAGTCGTCGACGCTGCTCCTGTTGCCCGATGACATCCCGCTGCCGAACGAGCAGGGCTACCAGCAGGCGGTGAACGACAGCATCATCCGGCTCTGCACGGCGAGCGAGGGGCGTGCGCTGGTGCTGTTCACCTCGTACGCCGCGCTGCGCGCGAGCTACGAGCCGGTCAAGGCCGCGTTGACGCGCGAGAACATCGCGGTCTACGCGCAAGGCATGGACGGTGGCGCCACGGCGCTCATCGAGCGGCTCCGGTCCACCGATCGCAGCGTCGTGTTCGGCACCTCGTCGTTTTGGGAGGGGATCGATGTTCCGGGCGAAGCGCTCAGCCTGCTCATCATCACCAAGCTGCCGTTTCCGGTTCCCAGCGACCCGATCTTCCAGGCGCGCGGAGAGCTGCTGGAAAACCCCTTCATGGAGCTGGCGGTGCCCAGCGCCGTGCTGAAGTTCAAGCAGGGGTTCGGCCGGTTGATTCGCCGCGCCACGGACAAGGGCGTTTGCGCGGTGCTCGACCGGCGCGTCATCGCCAGGCGTTACGGGGCACACTTCCTGCACTCATTACCACCGACGACCAGGCGGATCTGCGGCCGGCGCGACATGCCCGCGCTCGCGTCGATGTGGCTCGCGGAACGGCCGCTCCCGCAGGTGCCGGAGATGATGGTCGACGATTTCGATCTGTACGATCCGTACGAAGGAGTGTGGAGATGACGACGATCACCCGAAACCTGTCGCTCGAACTGGTGCGCGTCACGGAAGCCGCGGCGTTGATGGCCGGTCGATGGATGGGCCGAGGCGACAAGGAGGCCGCCGATGGCGCGGCGGTTGACGCGCTCCGTCAGGTGCTCGACACCATCGATATGCAGGGTGTGGTGGTGATCGGCGAGGGGCAGAAGGACGAGGCGCCCATGCTCTACACCGGCGAGGAGGTCGGCACTGGCCAGGGTCCCGAGGTCGACATCGCGGTGGATCCCGTCGAGGGCACGCGGCTCGTCGCGCAGGGTATGCCGAATTCGATCGTGATCATGGCGGTCGCCGAACGCGGGTCGCTCTACGGCTGGCAGGATATCGCCTACATGGAGAAGATCGCGGTCGGCCCCGAGGCGGCCGGGGTGATCGACATCGCCGCGCCAGTGGACGTGAACCTGCGCCGGGTGGCCGAG
>JAEVYR010000061.1 GCA_023392645.1 Chloroflexota bacterium
GCGCGATGATGCGCCGGGGCGTCGCGATATCCTCGCCAGCGGCCGGACCAATATGGCACCATGCCTCAGGTTGATTTCGAGGTTCGCAACGAGAGGAACGCGCCCAGATGACGAGTGAGACCGGATCCGTCGAGATTCGCGAGGTTGCCGGCGAGGACCGCATGAGCACCGGCGGTCCCATCGCGGGCTATGCCTTCGGCGCATCTCCCTCGACACCCGATCTCGACCAGATACGCCGGGGTGAGCCCTACCGCGAAAAGATGCGAACGCTGGTCGCGTTCGTTGACGACCAGCCTTTGGCGGCGCTCGCCAGCCACGAGATGACCCAAAACGTGCGCGGCGCGGTGCTCCCGATGGGCGGCGTGGCCGGCGTGGCGTCGATGCCGTCCGGGCGCCGGCGCGGTCTGGTGCGGCACCTCTTCGAGCGTCTCTTCGAGCTGCATCGCGAGACGGCGCTGCCGATCTCGTCGCTCTATCCCTTCCGCGACTCGTTCTACGAGCGCCTGGGCTACGCCTCGCTCCCGTCGGCGCGCTTCCTGACCGTCAATCCCGAGGCGCTGGCGCCGCTGGTCCGGCTCGACACGCCGGGTAGCTGCGAGCAGGTCCAGATGCAGGATGCCTTCGACGAATGGCATGCGTTCCTCGAGCGTTACCAGCGGCAAACGCACGGTTTCGCGCTGAAACATGTCTCCAACGCCCGACACTGGCGAGACGATAACGCCTGGTGGGTCGCCTTCGCGCGGGACGACGACGGCGAGATCGCCGGCGCGATGACCTACAAGATCACCGGCTATGGCGGCAAGATGATCGCCAGCACGTTCTACACGACCAGCGCCCTCGGGCGATACCAGTTGCTCGACTGGGTTGGCCGCCACGCCGACCAGGTGAAGGAGGCGGTGATCGAGGTCGCGCCCGACGACTTGCCGGAAACGTGGTTCCGCGATCTCAACGCCACGGTGCGAGCGGACGCGGAGGACTCGTGGGTGGGGCCGATGGCCCGCGTCGTCGACGTGGCGGGACTGACCGGCATCGGCGCCGGCGATGGCGAGGTGACGCTGAAAGTCCAGGACCACTTCTGCCCGTGGAATGACGGCGCCTTCACGTTCCGGGGCCAGGGCGGCTGCCTGACGGTGTCGCCGGGCGGCACGGCGACATCGGGCATCTCGATCCAGGGATTGTCGGCGCTCGTGTTCCTCGGCGCCGATCCGGCGACGTTCCCGTTCCGCGGCTGGGGTGACCCGGACGCCGCCACCGCCGATGCCCTGCGCGGCCTCTTCCCGCCCGTCGTCCCGGACATCCACGAGACATTCTGAGACCCGGCGGGGTCCGTCACGGCAGCAGCGCCGCGATCAGCGCCTCGGCCAGCCATTGCGCGTAGCGATCCGCCGACCAGCCGCGCTCTCGGCGGAGCATGCGGTGGACATCAGCGCCGGTGAGCGTCCAGAGGATGTCCGCCGCATCGTCCTCGGACAGGCCGGGCTTCAGCGGGCCGTTCGCGGCGATCCATCCCACGATCCGCCCCATGTTCTCGCGGCGCTCGCGCTGGATTGCGTCGAAGCTGGCTGCAATTTCGGGGTCCGCCGCGCCGGCCGCGCGCATAACGTCGAACAACGGTCCCGCGCGGTCCAGCACCTCGCCGATCCCCCGCGCCAGCATCGCGATCTGGGCTCGCTGGTCGGTCTCCTGCCGCAGCCGCCGCGGCCCTTCGCGTTCCAGCATGCCGACCGGCTGGTCATCGCCGCCGATCGCGACATCCATGACGTCCTTGAGAATCTGCCGCTTGGTGCTGAGCGAGGCGTAGATGGTCTGGGTCGCCACGCCAGCCTCCCGCGCGATATCGGAAATCGTCGTCGCAACATAGCCACGCGCGACGAAGAGCTCCCGCGCCGCCTCGAGGATGCGCCGGCGGGTCTCGCGCGCCTGCTCGCGCCGAACCGGCGAATCGTACCGCCGAGGGCCATTGACATCGGCATCTGTTGGGTGTAGCGTCTCATCATTCATTGGAGTGTCACTCTACCAAAGAGGAGCGCACGATGTCCACCTTCGAAGAGCAGAAGCGCAATGCCGAACAGTTCCGCCGGCTCATCGACGAAGGGTTCACGCGGGCCGATCTCGGCGTCGTCGACGAGATCATCGCGCACGACACGATCGAGCATCAGGCGGGCATGGGTGCCGGTCCGGAGGGCCTCAAGGGCGCGATCCGGTACCTGCACTCGGTGTTTCCGGACTTCACGCTGACGGTCGAAGACATGGTGATGGATGGTGACCACGTCTGGGCGCGCCTGCGCGGCCGCGGCACGCAGCAGGGGCCGATGATGGGCCGCCCGCCCACCGGGAAACCGTTCGACATCGCCGTAATCGACATTTGTCGCTTCCGGGACGGCAGGATAGTCGAGCACTGGGGCGTGCCGGACCGCTTCACGCAACTGGAACAGCTCGGCCTGCTGGCAGCTCCCGTTCCCGGAGCCGCGTCGTAGCGCCCGGGGGCATTCGACCATCCAGGCGAAGCGAACGGGGATGGTCAACATGACCATCCCCGTTCTGCGTTCCGGTTGCTGCGCGCCAGGGATTACCCCTCGAGCAGAAGGGTCTCCGGGTCTTCGAGCAACTGCTTGATCTTGACGAGGAACTGCACCGAGGTCGCGCCGTCGACCACCCGGTGGTCATACGAGAGCGCGATGTACATCATTGGCCGGATCACGACCTCACCGTCGACCGCGACCGGGCGCTGCTGGATGTTGTGCATGCCCAGGATGCCGACCTGCGGGATGTTGAGGATCGGCGTGGACAGCAGCGAGCCGTAGATGCCGCCGTTGGTGATCGTGAAGGTGCCGCCGGTCAGCTCGGGCAGGCTCAGCTTGCCTTCTCTCGCTCGCGTGGCGAGCCCCTTGATGTCCTTTTCGATCTCCGCGAAGCTCTTGCGGTCGGCGTCACGGACGACCGGCACCACCAGCCCCTGCTCCGTGCCGACCGCGATCCCGATGTCGTAGTAGTTCTTCAGGATCAGCTCGTCCCCATCCATCTCGGTGTTGACGTCCGGGTAGGCCTTGAGCGCGCCGACGACGGCCTTCGTGAAGAAGGACATGAAGCCGAGCCCGACGCCGTACGCTTCCTTGAAGGATTCCTTGCGGCGGCTGCGGATTTCCATCACGGCCGACATGTCGACCTCGTTGAAGGTCGTCAGCATCGCCGCGGTTTGCTGGGCTTCGACGAGCCGCTTCGCGATGGTCTGG
>JAEVYR010000154.1 GCA_023392645.1 Chloroflexota bacterium
GGGTAGTCCAGCGCGCGCTGGTCGGTCGGCAGCAGGGTGTAGGCGGCGTCGGACCTGCGAAAGGCGTCGGCGAGGAAGGCGGGGTCGCTCGTGTCGCCGGTGCGGATCTCCGCTCCGAGCGCGGCGAGATCGGCCAGCTTGCCCGCGTCGCGGCCCAGCGCCCGTACCGGAATGCCGGCGGCGAGCAGCCCCTCGGCGATCTTGCGTCCCGTGTTTCCGGTGGCTCCCATAACGGTGATCATGATGCTCTCCTGGTTGCGTTTGACGGAGTGGCAGGTCGCTCACCTGCCGTACGTCCATTGTGGCGACCGGGAACGGGACGATCCATGACTGTCAAGCCGGATCCATTGATCTATCGTCCAGAGATGATGGACGGAGCGGCTCGCACAGGGTAGTCTCGGAGCATGAATCATCAGCTGCCACCCTCGGCCGATCCGCTCGGCGAGGCGCTCCACTTCCTGCGCATGTCGGGCACCTTTTACGCGCGGTGCGAGTTCAGCGCGCCCTGGGCGCTGGAGTTGCCGGCCCTTCCCGGCACCCTCATGTTCCATGTGGTGACGTCGGGCGAGTGCACCCTCGTCGTTCCCGGCGCCGCGCCGCGGTCGCTTCGACCCGGTGGCCTCGCGCTGGTGCCCCACGGACAGGGACACCGGCTGGAGAGCGATCCAACCGCCACCGGCATCGGGTTGTTCGATCTCCCGCGTGAGGAGCTCAGCGAGCGGTACGAGATGCTCCGCATCGACGGCGGCGGCCAGCCGGCCACCCTGATCTGCGGGGTGGTTCGGTTCGATCACCCCGCCGGGCGCCACCTGATGGGGCTGCTCCCTCGCCTGATGACGGTCGACGGCGGAACGCCGCTGGAGCAGGACTGGCTGCAGAGCACGTTGCGACTGATGGCCCACGAGGCGCGAGCCCTGCGACCCGGCGGCGAGACCGTGATCACGCGGCTCGCCGATGTGCTGGTGATCCAGGCGATTCGCGCGTGGCTGGACCAGGATCCGGAGGCGCATGCCGGGTGGCTCGGCGCGGTGCGCGACCCGCAGGTCGGTCAGGCGATCAACCTGATCCATCGAGGCCCCGGACAGGAGTGGACCGTCGCCCGGCTGGCGCACGAGGTGGCGATGTCGCGCTCGGCCTTCGCGGCGCGATTCACCGAGCTCGTCGGCGAGCCTCCGATGCAGTACGTCACGCGGTGGCGCATGAGCGTCGCGCCAACGCTGCTCGAAAATCGGGCCGCCTCGCTCTCCGAGATCGCGGAGAAGCTCGGGTATCGCTCGGAGGCGGCGTTCAGCCGCGCCTTCAAGCGCGAGACCGGCATGTCGCCGGGGGCGGCTCGCGCGGCCGCCTCCCGCTCGCCCGGCTGATATCGACGGGGCGCCGGCCCTGTGCCGGCCGGGCGTTGGGGCCGCGACAGGGGCGGCACTACGGGTCGAATCCTGCCGCGTTCATCCGATTTCGGTATGACCCTTCGGGAGCCGCCACAGGCGAAGCTGCTACCATGCTTCCCTGAATCGCGATACGGGGGAGGGGACCGATGGCCAACGACAACCGGGAGCGCGGCGAGGCGCCGGAGATGCTGGAGGACCGCCTGCACGATCTGCGCGCGTCTGCTTCCGACGTGCGCCTGCAGTCCTATCGCCAGAGCGACCAGAGCGACGTCGACACCGTCGTCCACTACCTCTGGAATGTGCGGCTCTCCGAAGCGCTCTATCCGATTCTTGCCATTTTCGAAGTGACGTTGCGCAACCAGATCCACAACGCACTGGCCGAGCGCTACGGCATGGAGGAGTGGTTCGACCAGAAGGGCGTGCTGCACGAGCGCGAGGCGCGTGAGGTCGGGCAGTCGAAGGAGGCGATCCAGCGCGACGAGATGCCGGTCGACGTGGGTCGCGTCGTCTCCCGGCTCAACCTCGGCTTCTGGTGCGCGCTGCTGCAGGATTCGTATGAGGATCGGTTCTGGGAACCGGATGGCGGCGCGCTCCTGAAGGCGGTCTTCCCGTACGCGCCGGAGGGCTCGCGTTCTCGCAACGACCTGTGGAAGATTTGCAACAGCGCGCGGGTGCTGCGCAACCGGGTGGCGCACTACCGGCCGGTCTACAACCAGCCGGATCTGGCGGAGGTGCACGCCGACACGGTCGCGGTGATCGCCTGGATGAGCCTGGCGATGGCGGATCTGGTGACGCTGACGGACCGGTTCGACGAGGTCTGGGAGAACGGCGAGAACCAGGCGCGGGGTCGCCTCGGCGAGCTCTGGCGCGTCCCCGGCGCGGCGGCGGAGTGACGCGACCGCGTGCTGGCACCCCACCCGCGCTCTCCGCGTCACGAGAGATTTCTCGACTTCGCGACGTCGTCGCTCCGCTCGAACTGACCATCGCTTGCTGAAGACTGGGAGCGTGTGCTGACACGCGGGCCTGGCTGCGCACCTGCGATCCCCCTCGATCCGTCTCGTGGCCGGAATCCTGCGGAATTGGCGGTGGCGCGGGCAATATTGATCGGCTGCCGATGGTTTACACGGCGATGGATCGAGGGTAAGCTATCAGGCCGTGATACCGGCGCCGGGTGGGGGCGCCATGTGCCCCGTGATATCCCATTGGCGATCCCGTCCTGCCGCGTGGGCGGGTCGTTTCCGTGTAATGTCCCCTGACGTGCCCCGAACGAGAC
>JAEVYR010000119.1 GCA_023392645.1 Chloroflexota bacterium
CTCGCGACGCCCCCGTACGGCGGCGGCCAGCAGCACGGCGCCGGCATCGAGCCGACCGGTCGCCGCACAGGCTTCGGCGAGCATCTCGGCGTTTTCGACGACCGCTCGCTGGTCGCCCGAATCGCCCACCAGGCGCATGCTGTCCAGCAGCAGCGCGGCGCAATCGACGGCGTTGCCTTCGGCCAGGGCCAACCCGGCCGCGACATTGAGGGCGATACCCTCGATCGCGGTGTTTCCCGCTTCGCGCAGCAGCGCGACGGCCTCGGCGATGCAGGCGTGAGCCAGCTCGAAGTTGCTTCGCAGGGTCGCGACGCCGGCCAGGTTGATGAGGGAGTAGGGGAGATCGCGACTCGATCGCAGCCGGCGCTTCAGCTCGAGCGCGCGGAGCTGCAGCGCCTCGGCCCGCTCCAGGTCGCCACGCTCGTACGCGAGCGCTCCCAGGTTGCCGGTGGCGGTCGCCTCGGCAATCAGGTCGCCGACCTCGCCCATGATGCTGCGGGCCTCATCCCAGTAGCGCTCGGCATCGTCGAGTCGCCCCTGGAAATACGAGACCGCGCCGAGGCTGCCGAGGGCGCGACCGCCCAGATGCCGGTTGCCCGCGGCACGGGCCAGCGCCAGGGCACGCTCCTGGTAGGGCAGCGCCGCAGCGTACTCGCCGGCATCGTGGGCAATGATGCCCAGCCCGATGAGCGCCTCGCTTTCGACCAGCGGATTGGCCGACGCCGCCGCGACGGCGCGCGCCTCCTCGAAATATGCCCGCGCGGTATCGAGCTGGCGGATATCTTCAAAAAGGTTGCCGGCGCCGATCAGGGCTATGGCGCGCGCCGGCGCGTCCCGGGCACCAGGCGACGCGAGGCCGCGACGCAGCCACTCGCGCGCCGCCCTGCTCGGCCCAATCGTGCTGAAAAAGCGCCAGAGCGGGCCGATCAGCCGCAGGACGAGCGCTTCGCGACCGGTCGCGAGCAGCCAGTCCGCCGCGACCCGAAGGTTCTCGAGCTCGGGCTGCACCCGCTCGAACCAGGCGGCCTGTCCGCGTCCCACGAGGTGCGGACGAGCAGCCTCCGCCAGGGCGATGTACCACATCGCGTGCGCGAGCCGGGCCGTCTCTTCCTCTCCTTCCGCAGCCAGCCGCTCCAACCCGTATTCGCGCAGCGTTTGCAGCAGGTAGTAGCGCGTCTCGGCGCTGGTGGATGGCATGGCGATGACGAGGCTGTGGTCGACGAGCTCGCCGAGCACATCGAGGGCCGGCCGGCCGCTGCGGCCAGGCTGGTGGATCGCCTCGATCGCTTCGAGCGAGACACCTCCGGCGAACACCGACAGGCTCCGGAACAACCGCTGCTCGTCGGGAGGGAGGAGGTCGTAGGTCCACGCCACCGCGTTGCGCATCGTGCGCAGCCGGTCGGGGGCATCCTGCGGCCCGCCGCCGAGCAGGCGGAACCGGTCGTCGAGGCGATCGCGCAAAGCCTCGGGCGAGAGCACACGCGTTCTCGCGGCGGCGAGCTCGATTGCCAGCGGGAGACCGTCCAGGCGGCGACAGATGTCCGCGACAACCGGCGCGGAGGGCGGGTCAAGCGCGAACGACGGGTTCGCGGCATGCGCCCGCTCGATGAACAGGCCCACCGCATCCGTGGCGGCGATCGCCTCGAAGCTCGCTTCGCCGGCGCCCGGCGTCGCCAGCGGCTCGACCGGGAACCGACGCTCGCCGGCGAGAACGAGCGGAGCCTGGCTGGTGCACAGCATCGCGATGTGTGGGCAACGTTCGAGGATCGATCCGAGCAGTGGCGCGACGTCGCGCACCTGTTCGAGATTGTCCAGCACCAGCAGCAGGTCGCGCGAGCCGAGCAGGTTGACGAGCTGGTCCTCGGCATCGATCGAACCCTGCTCCGGTGCACCCAGCCCCCGCAGGATCGTGGGTGCAACGACTGCGGGATCGGTGACGGGCGCGAGCGGGATGAATCCAACCTCACGGCCCGCGGCCTGCACGGCAGCGGCAACATGAAGCGCGAGACGCGTCTTGCCCACGCCGCCCGGTCCGGTAATCGTCACCAGGCGCGTCGTTCGATCGTCGAGCAGCTCCAGCAGCCGCGCCGATTCCCGTTCGCGACCGATCAGCGAGGTGCGCTCGAGGGGCAGGGTCGCCTCAAGCCTGGGGAGGGGCACAGACATCGACCGATCCTCCGATGCGGTCAGCTCCACTCGGGTGCATCATGCGATTCGTGCATCATTGTGCATCATGACGGCCGCGTCACACATGCAGCCGCCCCGTCGATGCCTTCAGGGACGCGGCGTTGCCGGATCGGGAGCGGCGAGGTGGCCCTCGCCAAGGCCGGCATCGCGCAACTGCATCGCGCCGATGTTGCGCGCCAGCACGGCCAACCCGGCGAGGTGCGATTGCAGCCCGGCGGTGCTGGCGCAGCAGTCGGTCAGCACCAACGGCTCAATGTTGAGGTCGAACGCGTCCATCGCGACCTTCAGCACGCACATGTCCGTGTCGATGCCGACGATGGAGACGCGCTCGACGATGCGATCGCGCAGCTCCCGTTCGAGCGCATCGGGAATGCCGGCGTAGCCGTGCTTGTCGAAGATGGCGTCCAGCGGCGCATGGCGCGCGACGGCCTCGACGAGATCGGTTTCGGGCGACCCCATGCAGGCATCCCAGCCGACGAAGCGAGGGTAGGGGCCATCCGGCATGTTGATGAATCGCGTGTAGAAGATCGGGTCGTAGGTGCCGCTCTCGATCAACGTGACGACCCGTTCGGGGATGTGGCGCGTGTAATCGTTGATGAACCCATTCTGGACATCGACGACGATGAGGGCGTTTGCCATGTGTTCTCCCGGGCGACGCAAGCCTGCCGTCAGCATACCGCGACCCGGCAACACGGCCGGAGACGGCTGCCAAAATGAAAGACAACGAGGCCGCGTGGCAGCCTTCTCCCACTTGTCCGCAACGGCAATGTCGTTCAGTCTGCCAGCATCGGAAGGATTTCTGCCAATGTTCCTGAGCATCGCGGCCGAGGGTGGGAACAGTTGGATCGACCCTGCTCTAGGCTCGCATCGAGCGACGCCATTCGCGCCACGAACGGGTCATCGACGCTGCCGGTCCGCGCCGGCAGGAACCCGAGCTGGGTTGTCGCCGAAATCTCTATCCATGCCGCATCCGGCTCCGTCGCCCAGAGGTGTGCCACGATCGAACGGGGCAGCCCCCCGCCGAACTCGTCGGACAGCAGCATCGACTCCATCGTCTCCAGGTCGATGGTGCGTCAGTCGACCTGCTTCGAGCTGGTCGGGGTGGAGATTTGGCGGTTCACACGACACTTTCGGGAAACACTGTCATGGGACCCGCGTCAGGTTCGGAGAAAACTGGCGGGAGCGTCACGTGCCTGCCCTGAGCGATGCCCACGCCGGACTGGATGGGTGGCCTGGCAGGGATGAGAACGCCCGCCCCAGGCGGGGCAGGCTGATGGCGGCGTCACAGGATCTGCCGACCCGGCGGCCGGACCAGAATTGGCGCATGTGTGCGAGCGAAGCGCGGCGCCCCGATCGTCAGGCGAACAGGTCGGTGTCGGGCCAGTCCATCGTCATGGTCATCAGCGCCTGGAGCGCCGACGTGGTGCCCCCAAAGAAGCTCCCGTAGTCCGTCGGCAGAGAGTTCACGACGAAGGCGAGCGTCAGCCCATCGGGACGACGCACCAGCCATGATGCGTTCGAGCCCTCCAGCGCGCCGGCGTGCGACCACTCGTACCCGTCGTCCCGCGGCACGCTGTTCCAGCCGAGCCCGAGCGACTCCTCCACATTCCCCGCCCCGGCGACAGCGGCCGGCGGCCGGGGCGTGGTCTCCATGACGGTCACTGTGGCAGGAGCCAGCAGCGCCTCGCCCCTCGTGCCGTCGATCGCGAGCGTGAACCGGACCAGGTCCGCCGCTGACGCGATCCAGCCGCCGTGGGCATCGAGCGATCGCAGGTAGTACGAGCCGTAACCGACCGGCACGTACCCGTCGCCCGGATAGACGCTCTCGCGCCACGCGAGCCCCGGCGGCGAGTAGTACCGCACCTCGCCGGGCAAGCGCTCCTCGAGGGTGGTGCCGCCGATCGCCATCGACGTGATGCCCGCGGGCGTGAGCACGTTGTCCAGCACGAACTGCTCGTACGGCTGCCCGGAGACGTGCTCGATCACCCGGCCGAGCACATTGAAGCCGAAGTTCGAGTAGGCGCTCTGGGTGCCGGGGTCGAAATCGAGTGGCTGCGCCAGCATCGAGCGCACGATCGTCTCCGCCTCGGCGGGGCTCTCGGTGCCGAACAGGTGGGACGCCATCAACGGCCACGGCAGGTACTGCGGGTCGTACAGCGGACCCAGCGTGCTGTTCCAGCCGCCCGCATGCACAAGCAGGTGCTCGACCGTGATGGTGTCCAGCCGGGCGTCGTACGGCGCGTTCGGTAGGTGGTCGTAGGCGAGCAGGGGAAAGACCGGCGTGTCCAGCGCGAGCTCGCCGGCGTCGACGAGCATCAGGATCGCGACCGCCGTGATCGGCTTCGACGTGCTGGCGATGCGGAAGATCGAGCCGGGCTCGACCGGTTCCCCGGCCTCGACATCGGCATAGCCGAAGCCCCGGTTGTAGACGAGCCGATCCCCTCGCGCGATTGCGAGCTGGGCGCCGGGAATATCCTGCGACGAGACGAGCTCGCTCATGACGTCGTCGAAGCGAGCGAGCGCCGGCGGCGCCTCGCCGGTGATGGGGATGTCGCGTTCGGCGGCCGGGGTCGCGCCGCCCTGGGCGAGCGCAGCCTGTGCCACCACTCGGTACGAGGCGGCGGCGAGACCGGCGGTCGCACCCGCCCTCACGACGGTGCGGCGGTCGAAGCGCGGAGTGGGTCTGGTCGGTGCGGTCATGGTGGCGTCCTCGTACACGTAGACGAACGGCTGGCAGGTGGACCGGGTTGGCAATGCCTGCGACCGTGCGCCGTTCAGCTCAGCTGCGGCGGGTCGTCCGGCGTCAGGAGGACGCCGATGTCGTGCAGGATCGCCTGGCCAGCCTTGCCGAAGCGGTAGCTGCCCGTCTCGTCGTAGCTGGATTCCCTGAACGTCGTCGCGATACCGACCGCGATGCGGCTGCCGGGGTGGTACGCCGCGGTGCTGGCGTAGCCGCCGAAGAGTGGATTTTGCAGGATCCACCCGCCCGACAGCACGATGCCGAGCCCGTACAGGTACACCTCGTCCAGCGTGTGGCAGGCAGGACACCCCTCCAGCGGCGCGCCGAAGCCGAGCAGGTCGCGGCTCAGCAGCTCCCGCATTGACGATTCCGAGAGCAGGTCGCCGCGACCGATCGCCGCGAACGACGACGCCATGTCGGCGACGGTCGAGTACTGTACCGCGCCCCGCGCGACGGTCCACGACGGATTCCAGAAGGTCGATTCTTCGTAAAAGGCGACGTCCACGGGGACACCGAAGTGCTCCCGGCGCTCGGAGCTGTAGGCGTGCAGCACCGGCTGCGGCATCCAGGCGGTTTGCTCGCTGGCGGTGTTTACCAGCTGGAGTGGATCGAGGATGTACCGCCGGAGCAGCTCGTCGAGCGGCGTGCCCGTGGCGCCCTCGAGCGCAAGCCCGAGGATCACGTAATCGGTGTGCGAATAGTCCCAGTTCTCGCCCGGCGGGAAGACGCGCGGCGTCGAGAGACCGATGCCGATCAGCTCGTCGGCGGTCCAGGCGCGGAACGGATTCTCGTAGATGCCGGTGGCGAGCGCCGGGTTCTGCACGTAGTCGGGATACCCGGCGGTCATGTTGGCCAGCATCCGCAGGGTGACCCGGTCGGCGTCGGGCAGGTCGGGCAGCCATCGGTCGATCGTGTCGTCGAGCGCGACGACGCCCTCGTCGACGAGCTGGAGCAGCAGCACCGATATGTAGGTGATCGCGACGGCGCCGTTGCGCACGTGCATGTCCGCCGTGGCCGGCACCCCGTCGAGCGACTCGCCGATCGCATGCGTGACCAGTTCCGCGCCATCGACGGTGACCGTCAGGAGCACCGCGCGCAGGTCCATGTCGGTCATGGCTGCCTCGGCGATGGCGACGATCGCGGCGGCGGGGTCGGCCACCGGGCTCGCGACGGGCGAAGCCGGTTGCTGCCGGGCGAGCGCCGACTGGCCGATGAGCGTGGCCGCCGTCAGGGCGGTTCCTCCGGCGATGGCCGTTCGGCGACTGATTCCCGATTCGGCGACGGGCCGATGCCTCATGACGATCCTCCTGATCCGTGCCTGCCGAGAATTGCGGCATTCCGCGCGACGCGGCGACGGAACCAGCCCGCGCCCACCGCGCGACGCGCGGCGTCCACATCAAGGGCCGTCCTGATTGCTCCCGGTCGTCCGCGACTGTTCGATCCTGCATGCATCATCGCCCACAGGGGTCGGCCGCACCATAGGTACAACTACGCGATTGGGCACCAAAAACAGGTGGCATCACCGGACAGGCACGGACACGAGGCGCGATTGAGGAGCCGACGAGAGTGGATTCGGGTTACCAGGCGCGACGGAGGGCCGAGCGGGCGCCGTGGTACCCGCCCATGCCGTGGACGCCGCCGCCGGGCGGGGTGCTGGCCGAGCAAATGTACAGGCGCGGGTTCGGTGTGCTGTAGGGGTCGTACCGGGGTACCGGCCGGGTGAAGAGCTGCCGCAGGTCCTGCGCGCCGGCGTTGATGTCACCGCCGACGAAGTTCGCGTTGCCGGCGTGGATCTCGGCCGGATTCGAGGTCGATCGCCCGATGATGCGCTCGCGGAAGCCGGGGGCGAACCGCTCGATTTGCGCCTCGATCCGCTCGGTCATGTCCACGGTCGAGCCGTTCGGCACATGGCAGTAGCCCCACAGCGTGTGGGCGCCATCCGGGGCGCGGGTCGGGTCGAACAGGCTCTGCTGGGCGAGGATCACGAAGGGCCGATCGCCGAGCTCCCCGTTCCACACCGCGCGCTCCCAGGCGACGATGTCCTCCATCTCCGGACCGAGATGGACCGTGCCGGCGCTGGCGCACTCCGGCGCGGTCCACGGCACCGGACCGTCGAGGGCCCAGTCGACCTTGAAGACGCCAGGGCCGTGGCGGTAGTGGCTCAGGACTTTCCGGTACCACCCCGGCAGCGCATCGCCGGCGATATCGCGCAACTGGCGCGGGTTGGTGTCGAACATGACCGCACCGGCGTCACCGGCGATGTGGAGATCGGTGACGGGGGTGCCGGTGACGACTTCGCCGCCGACCGACTCCAGCTCCGCGACGAGCGCGTTGGTGATCTCCTGCGAGCCTCCTTTCGGGATCGGCCAGCCGACGACGTGGCCGATCAGGCCGAGCACGAGCCCGAACGCCGCCGTATCGAGCTCGTGGAGATCGATGATCGAGTGGGCGGACATGCTGGAGAAGAGCGCACGCGCGCGCGGCCCGCGGAAGCGCGAGGTGGCCAGCGACACCGCCGAGCGGAGCCCGAGCAGGCCGAACCGCCCCATCGCCACCGGGTGTGCCGGGATGCGCAGCGGGCCCAGCAGCGGGCCGATCAGGAGGTCGTAGTCGTCGATCAGCGGACCGTACAGCTCCGTCCACGCCTCGCCGTCCTCGCCGACACTGGCGGCGGTTTCGGCAAGAGTGGTCGACAGCACCGCGGCGGAGCCGTCGTCGAACGGGTGGGCGAGCGCCAGCGGGGGGTCGATCCACTCGAGCCCGTGCGAGGCGAACGGGACGCTTTGGAAGAAGGGGGAGGCGACACCGAGCGGATGGATCGCCGAGCAAATATCGTGGATGAAGCCCGGCAGGGTCAGCTCGGCCGAGCGGCAGCCGCCGCCGATGGTCGCGTTGGCCTCGAACACGCGGACGCGATGGCCGGCGCGGGCGAGCTCGATCGCGGCGGCGAGGCCGTTCGGGCCGGAGCCGATCACGACGGCATCGTTTCGGTCACTCACGCCGGCCCGCCCTTCCCG
>JAEVYR010000131.1 GCA_023392645.1 Chloroflexota bacterium
GCCTTGTTGTGGTCGCCGTTGGCGACCGCGGTGCTGTCGGTCCCCTGCACCCTGGCCACCGATCCCCTGCCGGTCGCCTCGCACGTTGCCGTGCCTCGCTGCATTCGTACCTCCCCGTTGGCGGCGACGCACTTGTCAGTCGGTTTGGCCGACACCCCGCCAGGGGTGAGGATGCTGCCGAGCATGACCATGAGCACAAGCAGCGCGCCCCCCATGGTGCGGTTCGTGGAGCGTGCCTTGCCCCCGGCGGCGGGACGGCGGGTGTGGGTGACCGAGATCGTTCGAGACATGCGCATAAACATCCCCTTTTGGCAGGGACCGGTGGTCCCACAGCTCGGCCCGCGCCGAGAGGCGGGCGGCGGCCTGGCTTGAGCTGGTCAAGGCTTCCGCTGCCTCAACCATGCGCGGCTGGGGGTGATCGACGCGCCTGTCGAAGGTCGTATTTTCGGGGGACACGTCACGGACTCGTCTACGACCAAAGGCATAGACGTGGCGTGTGGTGATGAGGATGTGGGTGGGTCAGGCGAGACCGTGGCGGTGGGCGTAGTCCGCGGCGGCGGCGCGCGACTTCACCTCCAGCTTGGCGAGGATGTGCGTAACGTGGACCTTGACAGTGCCCACGCTGAGGAACAGGGCGTCAGCGATGTCCTGGTTCGATTGGCCGGAGGCCAGCAACCGCAGCACGTCCCGCTCGCGCGGCGTGAGCGCGATGCCGGGATAGGGCACGGCCCGAGACGGCTCGGGGCTCGTGAGGGCGAGTGCTGCAGCGATCTCGGCGTCGAGATCGGCGTTCCTGACGACCGTCTGCAACGCTTCGAAGCGCTCCACGCCGACAGCATCCACGATCATGTCCCGGGCAAGGTCGTGATCGTGGCGGATGTGTGGCGTCAAGGGAGCGCCGGTGAGCTCCCTGAACCGTGCAGCCAGCGCCATCAGCTGGGCAGCCTTGTCCACCTGCGCCCGACCGGCGACGATGACGGCCATCCCTGCAAGGCTCCACGAGATGTTCTCCAGGTCCCGGTATTCCCAGTTCAGCGCGAGGCATTCCTGATAGAGGAGCATCGCGCCGATGGCGTCACCCTCGGCCCGGGCTACGTCCGCGAGGTGGCCGGGAATGCACCGGGCCAGCCCCCACGTGAAGCCGGGCGACTGGCTCATCGTCAGCGCGTCGCGCAAGAACGCTGTTGCCTGGGGGTAGTGGCCGTCCTTGAACGCCACCAGCCCGAGGTAGTGCAGGCTGAGCGCGAGCCCGGGCTGGTCCCCGCACCGCTCGAACCGCTGCTTCGCGTCTTCGAACCAGGCGCGGGCGGGTTCCTGGTCGCCGTCATCCCATGCCATGCGACCAAGGGCCAGCTCAACGTGTCCGGTCATCTTCGGATCGCCGGCCTCGCGATAGCGTCGCAGGGCGTCGGCAAAGTGTGCGGTGGCCTCGGCAATTTCGCCATGCATGTACGCGAGGGTGCCCGCGCAGTAGATCGCCTTCCGGATCGCCGCGGCCGAGACATGCTGGTCGAGGGTCAGCGCGCGGCGCGTCCATTCCCGCCCATCTCCCGAGTGAAAGCGAAACTGCCACAATGGCAGGAGAGCCCCGCAGAGGGCGACCGCAAGCTCCGCCTCTTCATGCTCGAGCGTCCAGGCGAGCGCAGCGTGGAAGTTGCCTTGTTCCGCCTCCAGCAGGTCCAGCCAATCGTGCCGTTCGGCGGTGTTCAGTTCCGCCTCGACCCGTTCGGCGAGAGCCAGGCACCAGGTGGCATGGCGGCGCAGGATGGCCTGGGCTTCGTCGCTCTCCTCGAGGCACTCGACGCCGAACTCGCGCACCGTTTCGAGCATCGTGTAGCGCGAGTCGCCGGTGGCGGAGTCGGTGCGCCGGACGAGGCTGTTCGAGACCAGCGTCCGGAGCGCCCGCAGGACATCGAGGGAGTCATCGCCGCACACGTCGTTGATGGCATCGAGGGTGCACCCACCGCTGAAGGCGGCCATCCGCCGGAACAGCACGTGCGACGGCGCATCGAGCAGACCGTGGCTCCACGAAATCGTCTCCCGCAAGCTGCGCTGTCGTTGCCGAGCGACGAGCGAGCCGCCGGGCAAGGCCAGCCTTCTGTCGAGCTGGGCGAGCAGCGTGCCCAGCGAGAGCACGGAGATCCACGAGGCCGCCAGCTCGATCGCCAGAGGCAAGCCATCGAGCCGCTGGCAGATCGCGACGATGGTAGCGGCATTCGCGCTGGTGAGGGCAAAATCGGCGTCGTGCGCACGAGCCCGGTCGACGAAGAGGCGACAGGCGTCGAAAGCGGCCGCCTCCGTCCCGGCTGCCGGAGACAACGCCAGTGGCAGGGGAAACGGACGAATGTCGACCACGTGCTCGCCGGGAATCCCGAGCACCGCCCGGCTGGTGACGAGCAGCTTCACTCCCGAGCAGGCGTCCAGGAGATCGGCGAGCGCGGCGGCAGCCGGCAGAACCTGTTCGAAGTTGTCGAGCGCGAGCAGGCAAGCGTCCTGGCGTATGGCAGATGCGAGCTGGTCGAGGGCGGTGCGGCCATCTGGACGAATGCCGAGCGCGGCCGCAACGGCGGGCAGGACAAGTGCCGGCTGCTGAACATCGGCCAGGTCGACGAACCGGTCAGCGGGGAAGGCCGTCGAGACAGCGTGGATCGCGATGCGGGTCTTGCCGACGCCGCCCGGCCCGGTCAGGGTGACGATTCGGACATCGTCGCGACCCAGGTGTGTCTGAACGAGCTCGACTTCTCGGTCCCGGCCAATAAACGACGTGCGCGGCGCTGGCAGCGGCGCTGTTTCCAGCGATCGGTCACCCGGATGATGAAGGATGCTGATCGTGCCACCTGTCGGTGCCTGAGTAGGCATGCGGCTATCCCAGAGTGGATTGGGCGGCATCGGACCAGCCATAAGGTGACGCTTCCTTCGGCGCGGCCCCCAGCTTCCGCGATCCCTCCATGTCAGGATCGAGACGGGCGTTTGGAGCGACATGAACCACGACTATTTTACATGAGGAGTCAGGTATCCGGCGCTCTCTCCCCAAGCTCCGACGGCGTGCTCATCAGCGGCGAGTTCGATCGCTATCTCGTCCGGCCGGCCTCGCCACTGGTGCGGGTGCTCACTCGCAGGCTGCGGATCACCTGCTTCGGTGACCTGCTCGGCGGCAGGGCGCTGCTGGTCGCGCCTGTCTCGGGGTCACGCGCTTCCTCATCGCCCTGCGCATCTGGCACCGCCAGAGCCGCCACTCCCAGAGCGCCGGGAGCTGACACGGTCGCCTAGATGCTCACGTGAGCATCTTGACTATCTGGGCCGAATTGGGCGGAATGGCAGGCTTGCTTACCTGGTCAGCGGCGTTCGTCAACCTGAGCATCTGGGGCACTCGCGGCGTCAGATGATCCAGATGCTGAAGTTGTGCATTTATGGGGAGGTGGGCATCTGGGATCCGGCGGACAC
>JAEVYR010000146.1 GCA_023392645.1 Chloroflexota bacterium
AAACACCCCCACCACCACCGAGCAAGGCCCGCGCGCGCTCACCACGCCACGAATCGTCAAGGACGGCAGCCATTACTTCGGTCCCTACACCTCGGCCCGTGCCGCCTACGACACGATCAACCTGCTCAACCGGCTCTTCCCGTACCGCAAGTGTGACAAGACGATCACCGGCCATGAGAAGGTCTGCCTCTACTACCATATGCACCAGTGCACCGCGCCGTGCATCGCGGCGGTTGACCGTCCAACCTACATGAAGGCGATTGACGGTGCGAAGATGTTCCTCGAAGGGCGCGGCGACGAGATCGTGGCAACGCTCGAGGACGAGATGGACCAGGCGTCGGAGGCGTGGAACTTCGAGCGCGCCGCCGAGCTGCGCGACCGTCTCGCCGCCGTCCGTCATGTGCTGGAACGGCAGAAGATCGTCACCAACCCCGGCACCAATGCCGACATCGTCGCCGTCGCCCAGGGCGCGGGCGGTGACGCCGGCATCCAGGTCGGGTTCCTCCGCAACGGCAAGATCATCGGCTCCGAGTTCTTCCAGATGCAGACGGCGATCGACGACCGCCCCAGCGAGATCATCTCCAGCTTCGTCACGCAGTTCTACGGCACGGCCGCGATGATCCCCCCGCTGGTCCTGCTCCAGCACGCACTCCCGGGCGGCGAGGCGGAGATGATCCACGAGTGGATGCAGGAGCGCCGCGAGGGGCCGGTCGAGCTTCGCGTACCGCAGCGCGGGCAGAAGCGACAGCTCGTGGCGATGATTGCCGAAAGCGCCGGCGAGAACCTGGAGCAGTCGCGCCTGAAGTTCCTGTCGGACGAGCAGAAGATGACGGCGGCGATGACCGAGCTGGCCGAGGCGCTCGACCTGCCTCGCCTGCCACGGCGAATCGAGTGCTACGATATCTCCAACATCCAGGGCACCAATCCGGTCGCGAGCATGGTCGTCTTCGAAGATGGGAAACCCGCGAAGAAGGAATACCGGCGGTTCACCATCAAGACGATCACCGGCGCCAACGACTTCGCGATGATGGCCGAGGTGATCGGCCGCCGGTTCCGCCGCGCGGCCGACGCGGACGAGGAGAAGGAGGGCAAGTGGACCCGCCTGCCCGATCTCGTCATCGTCGACGGCGGCAAGGGCCAACTCAACGCCGCGCTTGGCGCGCTGAAAGAGGTCGGCATGACCGAGGTGCCGATCGCGTCGCTCGCCAAGGAACAGGAGGAGCTCTTTTTGCCCGGCAACCCGGTCTCGATCCTGCTGCCGCGCGATTCGCAGGCGCTCTTCCTGGTGCAGCGGATTCGCGACGAGGCGCACCGGTTCGCCGTCACCTTCCACCGCTCGCGGCGCGGCAAGGCAGCGATCGCCTCGAAGCTGGACGAGATTCCCGGCGTGGGTCCGAAGCGAAAAAAGGCGTTGATTCGGACCTTCGGCTCGGTCAAAGGCATCCGCGAGGCGTCGATGGACGAGCTGGCAGCCGTCGACGGCATCAATCTCCAGCTCGCCGAAACCATCAAGGCGAACCTTTAACGGCGCGTGGAGTGCGCCGGATCGCTGGAGACGCCAACATTTCCGTCACTCCGAGCGACGCTGGACTGGATCGCAAGGTCTCAGGTCATCGGGAATGGCACTGCCTACATCCGCCACCACCCCAGGAGCAACGGTGAAGGTCCTCTCCCTCGAAGCACCGCGAGCGCTCGAAGAAACGATCAGCGCCGTCCAGCACGGTGGCGTGATCGCCTTCCCGACCGACACCGTCTTCGGGCTCGGCGCCTCGCTGCGATTCCCCGAGGCCCTCGACCGGATCTACGCGATCAAGGGCCGCGACAACGCCAAATCGCTGCCCGTCCTGCTCTCCTCGATCGATCGCATCTCGCTCGTCTCGCCCACGCCGCCCGAGCCCATCCAGCGATTGCTGCGCGAATTCTGGCCCGGCGGGCTCACCGTCGTTCTCCCCGCCCTGCCCGGCCTGCCGCCGCAGGTCGTCGCGCCCGACGGCACGGTCGGCGTCCGCGTGCCCGACCACTCTATCGCGCTCACGCTCTGCGAGCGGGCCGGCGGCGCGTTCGCCACCACCAGCGCCAACCGTTCGGGCGAGGCGCCGGCATGCAGCGCGGGCGACATCGCCGCCCAGCTCGATGACGGCATCGACATCGTGCTGGATGGCGGCTTCGCGCCCTGCGGCGAAGCATCCACGGTCATTCGCGTCGATGATGCTAGGATAACGGTGATTCGGGCCGGTTCGATCGCGCCCACACGCATCGCGCAGGCGTGGTCGCGCATCGCCGCCGAGCAGGCCGCCACATGACTGTTCGACCGCCTCACGATTGCGGCCAAGCAGCCGCCGGGGACAGGACCAGAGCATGACCGACGACGAGCAGACGCACCCGCTGCGCTCACCGCGCCCAAGACAGCCCGAACAGGACGTCGAGGAGCGCGACGACGACGAGCGCCACAAGGTCTTCGGGCTCGGCATCCAGTTAGCCGAAGCGCGCCAGCCGGCCTACGGCCAGGGCGTGGTCGTCAGCCTGCTCACCGCCGCCGCGGTGCTCATTCTCGCCATCATTGCCGTCGGCAACGACATCGAGGGCGATCCGCCCGTGCTCAAGAACACGTCGGCGCTCTTCTGGATCGTCGCCGTGCTCGTGATGCTGCTCGCCGCCGGTGGCGCGCAGTTCGCCGAGCGCAGCGCCACCGCCGCCGCCGAGCAGGTCGGCCAGACCCGCCTGCGCACGACCATGGCGACCGCCTGGACCGTGCCGCTCGTCTCCGTCTTCGCCGCGACCGTGCTCGTCGCGACCTTCCACAACCAGCTCATGCTGCTGATCGGTCCCCTGCTCGCGTTCATCGGCACCGCCGGCGCGCTGCTCTCGCGGGATCTGCTCGACGAGGTTGACGAGCAGTCGAGCCGCGTCGCCTCGACGATCCACACCCTCGTCGTGCACGGCATCGCATTCTTCGCCTTCAGCGCGATCTACCTCAACAAGCTCGATATCTGGCTGGCGGCGCCGCTGGTCGCGCTCGTCACGTTCCTGTTGATGCTGGAAACGCTCGAGCGCGCCGGCATCCAGTCCCGGAGGCGCCTGTTTTTCGCCCTGCTGAGCGCATGGGTGCTCTTCCAGGCCATGATGGCCCTCAACTGGTGGCCATCGTGGGGGTGGACCGGCGGCGCCGTGCTGCTCGCCATCTTCTACATCGTGTCCGGGTTGATTCTCGTCTACACCGAGAACGGCGAGGTCCGCCAGCGCGACTACACCGAATTCGGCACGGTCGGCGGTCTGGCCATTCTCCTTCTCGCCATCTTCGGCTAGCTTCGGCAGAAAGGCGGCACTATGGTCGACCGCATCGTTCCCTTCCGCCCGCGCGGTGATCGCGACGATTCCGAATCTCACCAGGAGCGCATGGAGCGGCTCGAACACCTCGAAGAGCTCCTCGAGCTGATGCACGAGCACGGGGTGGAAACCCGCCTCGAGCTGGAGCGTCGCATCCAGGATCTCGAAGCCGCGCTGGCACGCGAGGACCCGAACGAGCCGAACGTGTGAAGGATCTCTTCGACCTGCAACGTGAGGAGCAGCTCGCGCGCCGGGCGCCCCTGGCGACGCGCATGCGTCCCCGCAACCTCGACGACCTGATCGGGCACGAGTCCATCGTGGGGCCAGGCACGCTGCTGCGCCGCGCGATCGAGGCCGACACGCTCTCGTCCCTGATCCTCTGGGGTCCGCCCGGCTCGGGCAAGACGACCCTCGCCCGCATCATCGCCAACACCACCCGTGCCGCGTTCGAAAGCGTCAGCGCCGTCACCGGCGGCGTCGCCGATCTCCGCGCGGTGATCAAGAACGCGAAGGATCGCCTCGGCATGAACGGCGCCCGGACGGTGCTGTTCGTCGACGAGATCCATCGCTTCAACAAGGCGCAGCAGGACGCCATCCTGCCGCACGTCGAGGATGGCACCGTCATCCTCATCGGCGCCACCACGGAGAACCCGTCGTTCGAGGTCAACGCCCCGCTGCTCTCGCGCTCACGCGTGATCACGCTGGAAGCACTCACCGACGACGACATCGGCACGCTGGTCGACCGCGCGCTGACCGACGTCGATCGCGGTATCGGCGGCCGGAACATTACGCTAACGCCAGAGGCGCGCGCGCTCCTCGTCAACCTTGCCAACGGCGACGCCCGGTTTGCCTTGAACACGCTGGAATACGCCGCCACGGGCGTCGACACCGGCGGCACAATCGACGCCGATGTGGTAGGCGAAGCCGCCCAGCGCCGCGCCGCGACCTACGACAAGAGTGGCGAGGGCCATTTCGACACCATCTCCGCCCTGCACAAAACCATTCGCGGCTCCGATCCCGACGCCGCCCTCTACTGGCTCGGTCGCATGCTGGAGCGCGGCGACGATCCACTCTACGTCGCTCGCCGGCTGGTCCGGTTCGCGTCGGAAGATATCGGGCTCGCCGATCCGATGGCGCTGCCGAAAGCCATCGCCGCGCAGCAGTCGGTCCACTTCCTCGGCATGCCCGAGGGCGCGCTGGCACTGGCCGAGCTGACGGTCTATCTCGCGCTGGCGCCCAAAAGCAACGCGATCTACCGTGCCTGGGGCGAGGTCAGGCAGGACATCGCCAACACCCGCAACGACCCCGTGCCGATGCATTTGCGCAACGCGCCGACGAAGCTGATGCGGGAAATGGGCTACGGCAAGGGCTACCGCTACGCGCATGATTTCGAGGGTGGCGTGATCGGTCAGCAAAACCTGCCCGACAACCTCGCGGGCAGGACCTACTATCACCCGACCGATCGCGGTCATGAGCGCGAGCTCGCCGATCGCCTCGCGCGCATTCGCGACATCTACGACCGAACCAATGGCTCTGGTGGTACAGCTTCCGAAGCGGAACCGGCCAACCGCCCGCAGCGCGGCACGAGAAGCGATGAGGATGTCGAATGACGATTGAAGTGCCCCTGCGCCGCTCCTACGGTCGGACCGTCGAGGACATGCGGCCGGTGAGCATCGCGCCGAACGCGTTGCCGCACGCCGAGGGCTCGGCCTATATCAAGATCGGCGACACGCACGTCATTTGTACCGCCTCGGTGGAGGAGCGCGTGCCGGGGTGGATGAAGGGAACCGGGCGCGGCTGGGTGACAGCCGAGTACGGTATGCTGCCGCGCTCGACCAGCACCCGCACCGATCGCGAAGCATCC
>JAEVYR010000152.1 GCA_023392645.1 Chloroflexota bacterium
GAGCAGCTCCGCCGCTACCTGTGGGTTGCCGTGGGCGACGGCGATATCGGCCAGGAGCTCGGCGTTGTCGATGACGGTGTGCCGGTCGTCCGCCTCGCCGACCATGCGCGTGCTCTCGAGCACCATCGACGCCGCCTCGACCAGCTCGCCCCGATCGAGCGCGACGGCGCCGAGACCGTGCAGGGCATGTCCCTCGATCGCCGGGTTGCCTGCCTCGCGCAGCAACTGCACCGCTTCGGCCAGGTAATCGTGCGCGAGCGTGAGGTCGCCAAGCCCTCTCGCCACCTCGCCGAGATTGATGAGCGTGAAGGGGAGGTCGCGCTGGGAGTTGAGCTGCCGCTGCAGCTCCAGCGTGCGTGTCAGCAGGCGCTCGGCGCGCTCGAAGTCGCCGCGCTCCGAGCTGATCGCGCCGAGGTTGTTGGTGGTGATCGCCTCCATCCGGAGGTCGCCGAGCGCGGCGATGAGTCCCAGCGCTTCGTTCCAGTGGGCTTCCGCCCGCTTGAGTTCTCCCTGGAAGTAGGACACCGCGCCGACGTTGCCCAGCGCGATGGCGATCGAGCGCTCGTCCCGCGCGGCCCGCGCCGCCGACAATGCCGCCTCGTGATGGGCCAGCGCCGCGCCGTAGTCGCCACGATCATGCTCGACGGTGCCAAGGCCGATATGGGCGCGACTCTCAAGCAGGCGATCGCCGATGGCGCGGGCGGCATCGAGCGCGGCGCCGAAATGCCCCTGGGCAACATCGAGATCGCGCTGATCCTCGGCAAGATAGCCGGCGCCGAGCAACGCCGCCGCTCGCAACGGCGTGGGAGCGGGATCCAGCATGTCGAGAGCGTGGGTCAGCCAGCCGCGGTAGTGCGTCGTGCGGCCGCGATCGGTCGCGAAACGCCACGTGCCGGCCAGGATGCCGGCCGCCAGCTCGGCATTGCCGCGATCGAGGGCCCACTCCACGGCGGCGCGGATGTTCTCCGCCTCGGCGTCGAGCGCGTCGAGCCACTCCCCCTGCTCGGGGCCGGTCAGGGCGGGCTCGGCTCGGTCGGCAAGACCCAGCAGCCAGGTGGCGTGCATCTCCCGCGCCGTGTCCGTCTCTCCGGCGACCTCGAGCTGCTCCAGTCCGAAATCGCGCAGCGTCTCCAGCATCAGGAACCGCGCTCGGGCGCCACCGCTGGGATCCGGCTGGATCAGGCTGTGATCGACGAGCGACCCGAGCAGGTCGAAGGCGTCGCGCTCACCGTCAGGCGCGATCGCCTCGACCGCGTCGAGGGAGATGCCGCCCATGAACACCGCCATGCGGCGAAAGAGCGTCCGCTCTTCGGCGGGGAGCAGATCGTACGACCACGCGACGGCGTTGCGCATCGTACGCAGGCGATCTGGCACGCCGCGCCTGTCGCCGCCGAGCACCTGAAGCCGGTTGGACAGCCGCGCCAGCAGCGCCTCGCTCGACAGGATGTTGGTGCGAGCGGCAGCCAGCTCGATCGCGAGCGGCAGCCCGTCGAGGCGGCGACATATCTCGGCGATGGTCGCGGCGTGGTGATCGTCGATGACGATATTCGGGTTGACCGCCCGCGCCCGCTGGATGAAGAGGGCGACGGCGTCGGCCCTGACGATTTCGGCGGCGCGTGTCTCGGATGCAGCCGGGGTGGGCAACGGCGCCAGCGGGAAGAGCTGTTCGCCGGAGATGTTGAGCGGCGCCTGGCTCGTGACGAGCATCGTCACCTGGGGGCACCGGGCGAGAATGCCGGCCAGCGAGAGCGCCACCTCCAGCACTTGCTCGAGGTTGTCGAGCACGAGGAGGTGTTCCCCGCCGCCGATCACCTCGACGAGCTGGTCCTCCGGCGCGCCATGTGGGTCGCTGAAGACGCCGAACGACTGCACGATGGCCGGCAGCACCTGCTCTGGCTCCAGGGCTGCCGCGAGCGGGACGTAGGCGACCTCCCGGTCGTCATCGAGAAATGTCTGGGCAATGTGCAGCGCGAGGCGGGATTTCCCGACTCCGCCGGGACCGATGATGGTGACGAGCCGGATAGCGGGATCATCGAGCAGCCGGCGCACCTCGCTGGACTCTCGCTCGCGGCCGAGCAGTGGGGTCAGGGCCGCGGGCAGCGACGACGGCCGCCGGGTGAACCGAGGTGAGACGCTCATGTGGCCGGTCACTCTCCAACGCGAAGAAACCCATGCTTGCGAGGACGAATTGTGGTCGGGATGTGGCACCCGCTCGTGACGTTCATCATACCGCGACCTGACCAGCATCGATGACGCCCGGAAGCTCTCACGTCGCTGGAGCGCGCCAAGCATCAGCGCCACGGCCGAGCCACGCCCGCGAGAGCGGTCGGTCGCCGCCGGGAACCATCAACGCGATCCCGGCGTCGTGGGAGGCAGGGAGAGACAGTCGCCCGATTTCGCCAGAAGGAAGGATGCCATGCACCGCCGCACATTCATCAGGTTCACCGCCCTCGCCGCCCCGGCTCTCGGGCTGTCCGTGCCGCTCGCCACCCGCGCGCAGGACTCCACAAGCGAGCCACCTCCGTGCGATGTCGATTGCCCGGACCTGACGCCGGTTGGAGACCAGGTGGAGATCCGCTCGCACCACGTCGATGTCGCCATCGCCGACCAGGTCGCCACCACTACCATCGACCAGGTGTTCCACAATCCCAACGACTGGACCGCCGAGGGCACCTGGATTTTCCCGATCCCCGACGGCGCCACCATCGACCAGTTCGTCATGGAAGTCGACGGCGAGCCTGTCGAGGCCAACATCCTCTCGGCGGAGGAGGCGCGCGCGATCTACGACGAGATCGTCCGCAGCCAGCGCGATCCGGCGCTGCTGGAGTACATCGGTCGAGGCGCGGTTCAGGCCAGCGTCTTCCCGATCCCGCCGGGCGAGGAGCGTCAGGTCGCGATCCAGTATCGCGAGGTGCTGCCCGCCGAAAACGGCCTCATTCGCTATGACTATCCGCTCAATACCGAGCGATTTTCTACGGCGCCGCTGGACGAGGCAAGCATCAACGTCGAGGTCGAATCGGCCGAGCCGATTCGCGCCGTCTACTCGCCGACACACAGGGTCGCCGTGGACCGCGAGGATGACCATCGCTTCTCCGCGGGATGGGAAGCGAGCGACGTCACGCCCGACGGCGACTTCACCCTGATCTACAC